>NZ_JABUZF010000246.1:20984-37110 GCF_014897885.1 Halomonas sp. 3D7M
TCCATAAACATCCTTGAAGTTGGCATTATTCAGCAGAGAATGCCGCTGAATAGATAGGCCGCTAATAATAATCGATTTCAATTCATTTGTCGGTCTCTGTTCGCCACGCAATGCCCTTGCTAAAGTATCCCAACGACAACTATCTCAACGACGACAAGGAACGATGCATGGCCACTAGCCTACTAACTCAATTAAAAGAGATGACCACGGTTGTCGCTGACACCGGCGACCTTGACGCTATCCGCCGCTTTAAGCCACAAGATGCCACGACCAACCCCTCGCTCATTTTGCAAGCTGCTCAGCAGGAAGAGCGACGTGCACGACTCGCCAGCATTGCTAAAGAAAGCACCAACCTGGAAGACGCAGTAGATCGAGTAGCCGTTGATATCGGCAGCGAAATCAGCGAGTTGGTACCTGGTTACGTGTCAACTGAAGTCAGTGCCCGACTATCGTTTGATCGTGATGCCACCATTGCCAAGGCACACTCGCTGATTGAGCGATACGCTCAGCAGGGCGTGGGTCCAGAGCGTATTTTGATCAAGATGGCATCGACCTGGGAAGGCATCCAAGCCGCTCGCCAACTTGAACGTGACGGCATTCGCACTAACTTAACCCTGCTATTTGGCTTTGCCCAGGCACAGGCCTGTGCAGATGCTGGTGCAACGCTTATTTCACCGTTCGTAGGCCGTATTCTCGATTGGCATAAAGCCAAAGCCCCTGACACAGATTTTAGCGGTGTCAACGACCCAGGCGTGCAGTCTGTTAAGCGCATTTATGACTACTACAAAGGCCATGGCTACTCCACCATCGTCATGGGCGCAAGTTTCAGAAACGTGGGTGAAATTCAGGCGCTCGCTGGCTGTGATCGCTTGACGATATCCCCTGCACTACTCAACGAACTAGACGAACTTCAAGGAGAGTTACCACAACAACTCATTCCCAAAGCAGCCAGCAGCGCACCGAGTGAAGCGTTAGCGCAGGCAGATTTCCGCTGGGCAATGAACGAAGATGAAATGGCGACGGACAAACTGGCAGAAGGTATTCGCAAGTTTATGGCTGACCAGCGCAAACTCGAAGAATTGCTAAGTAAGCTTCGCAGCAGCTAATTCGATTGCTGACTCCGCTGCATCGCTAACACAGCTATAGGCGGCAGCAAAAGTCAAAAGGCCCTCCAGGATGTTTATCTCAGGAGGGCCTTCTTATTTAGTATGCTCTTGAAACCTACATACAGATGAAGTGCGCTGCTAGTGGGCCGTCGAATTTTGCGCTTCGAGCATTTCCACAAGCGGTTGAAACTGTTCGCGGTTGTGCTCGTTCATATGCATCAGAATTCGATGGGCCTCTAAAATACGTTCACGCAGCCCCTCTTCGTCAGCGGGTTCAGCAGGCAAGTCTTCTAGGGCCGATGTTAGTTTCGACGCTTGTTGCAATGGGGCTTCCATCAGCGTAAAAAAACGTGCAAAACCCATTACATCCAGCATTTTCCGTACATCTGGGTTATCAGCAATGATGGTGGGTGGGTGCTCTAAGCGCCCTTTTACCGCCATAGCAACTTTGGCCAGAAAACCCAGCGCCGTCGAATCAACATTCGTCGCTTCGCGCAGGTCGATCATTACCGCCGTTAGCCCAGGCGTTTCAGCTAGGCGCTGAGCCTGAGAATCAAGCGTAGCGCACAACGTCAAGCGCACGTCGCCGCATAATTTTAAAACAAAAACACCGGAGTCGAACGCCGCTTTAATGCGGCCTTCTTCAATCAGCATGACCAAATCCGCTCACCATCATGATTGTCAGGTCATCGGGTAAAGCATCGCGGTCCTGGTTCGCCTCACTGTCCGCATCACCTTCTATAAGAAGAGAGTTGGTGTTGGCTAGCCGGTCGCGCAACTGCTCAAGCGTGACACTTTCACTTACTAATTGCTCAAGTTCCTTGAGCCGCGTGTCGAGTGTCTTACCCGGCAAGCATTCCAATACACCGTCTGAACACAGCCATAAATGAAAATCGGCCGGTAAAGCACAGCTGAGCGAAGGATACTCTACATCTGGAAAAAGACCTACTGGCATTCCCTCTCCTGCCAGACGTACTAGCTTACCACCAGACACTAGCAATGGCATAGGAAGCTGTGCACCGAGCGAATAGTGAAGCGTCCGCTCCTGATGGTCAATGACACCAACAAACAAGGTCGCGTGTTTGCCAATATCAGTATCCTGCAACTCTCTGTTTAATGCCGCCAACCAGTTAGGGGCCAACTGTTCTGGCGATTGGCCATCCCACTCATTAAGCCATCGATTGCATAGATACTTGAGCAGTACGGTAACAAACGCAGAGGACGCCCCATGCCCAGACACATCGGCAAAATAGAACGCGCTATAGCGATCGTTATAGCGCTGATAGTCAAGGAAGTCTCCCGACAAATACAGCGAAGGTGCAAACCAGTAATCGTAGTACACACCATTGATGATTTTGGGATGAATAGGCAATAAACGGCGCTGAATATGACCACCGCTCTGTTGATCCATACGCAGCAAGGCTAAATGCGTTTCCAGGCTTTCGTTTAATTCGGCCAGACGCTCTCGGTCTCGGTCTCGCTCCTGAGCCAATGTATGAAGCTCAATGGCTTTGCGAATCATCCGGCGCAACAGTTCTGCGTGGCGTAGTGGATGAACAATATAGTCAACTAAACCAACATCGACTGCCTTAATCAGGTCCGCGTCCTGACGAGAATCACTGACGACCAAGGTAGGCAAACGATGTGTCAGCTGCGACCACTGCTGGCGCGGCACTGCCCTTGCATGAGCAACGATAAGCGCTGTGTCGGCAGGCAAATTATCAATATTATCTGCTGCAAATACCCACAAGCCATCGCACGTAATCGCTTCTGCTAGCGCGTCACGCTCTTGCCCTGGCTCATCGATCACCGCGATCAACTGCTTGGAATGATCCATATTAAGCCTCAATCGGCGAAATCGTCGTCACCAAAATCGGTATCGTCGAATTCAAAATCGTCCATAGCAAACGGGTCATCCCCAAGCTCACCATCATTAATCTCAAACTGACGGCGTTGTAAGAAGGCATCACGAACAAAGCGGTAACGGTCGCCACTAATCAAGTCTTCTTGATCAAGTAGCCCTGCGCGAATATGAATAATATCCAGTGCCGCTAAACCATCCCTTAGCGCATGGTCATCCAGATAAGTAAGCGGATGAGCTGCAATATCAAAAGGTAGCCCAGTGGTATCCCTAAGTGTTCTAGGACCGAGCAGCGGTAGCACTAAATAGCGCGAGTCATCCCACCCCCACACCGCCAGCGTTTGTCCGAAATCTTCCTTATCAGCATTGATTTCCATCAACGTAGCGTAATCCAACAGCCCGCCGATACCCACCGTCGAGTTGATTAAAAAGCGCGAAGTAGCAAGCCCTGCATTAGCGGGCTTACCTTGGAGTAAACTATTTAACGCGGTACGCACGTCGCTAAGGTTAGCGAAAAAGTTACCTACCCCAGTTTGCACGGGATCGGGGGTAACCGTCTGGTACCCTTTAGCGATTGGCTTTAACGTGTAACGGTCTAGCACGTCATTAAAAGCAAACACGCGACGGTTAAACCCTTCCCAAGGATCTTCAGGGTGGACTTGCTCGCCAACATTCCCCCCTGAACTAGCACACCCACTCATGCTTAATACGGCTAGCAGCAAGACAGGCAATCCCTTGTAGCACAAACTAAACGCGCTTTTTGGCTTTGCTAACAACCCAAGCATGGTAGCTCCTTTCTCAACATGTGTGGCGTGCGGCTCGCCGCATTTCACGCCTGGAAATAATTAACCAAAAGCACTGTTATTGACGACGTATAACAACACTACCGGCGCTGTAACCTGCGCCAAACGAACAAATCACACCAATATCACCACTTTCTAACTGTTCACGATGCAGGTGAAAGGCAATAATCGATCCCGCTGAGCTGGTATTAGCATAGCGATCAAGAATAATGGGCGCTTGCGTTTTACTAGGCTCCACACCTAGCACTTTTCGCGCAATCAGGTCATTCATATGCTGATTAGCCTGATGCAGCCACATGCGCTTCAAGTCGCTTCCAGAAAGCTCTAGAGAGGCTAAATGGCTCGAAATCAGTTGAGCAACCATGGGGCACACTTCTCGGAACACCCGCCGCCCTTCTTGTACAAATAATTTGTCCAGCGCCAACGGATCACTGTCGGTGACGCGATTTAGGAAGCCTGCGTTATTACGAATCGCATTAGAGAACTTCGTCACTAGACGCGTACCTAATATTTCATACTGCTCATCAGACACAGCGCAATCACTGCTTTCCAGTACCATTGCTGTACAAGCATCGCCAAAAATAAAGTGGCTATCGCGATCTGTAAAGTTGAGATGTGCCGAACAGATCTCAGGGTTTACAATGAGAGCCCGCTTTACGCTACCAGATGCAATCGCATTGGCCGCTGTTTCAAGCGCAAATGTGGCTGAACTACAGGCTACATTCATATCGAAACCGTAACCGCTGGTGCCTAACGCCCGCTGAACTTCGACAGCCACAGCTGGATAGGCACGTTCTAGGTTCGAACACGCCACGATGACAAGCTCGATGTCAGCGGCATCAACGTTAGCGGCTGCCAATGCTTGTTGTGCCGCCTGGGTAGCCATATCGCACTGAATAGACGGTTCATCATTGCTGCGCTGTGGCAGTTTAGGCCGCATTCGCGCTGGGTCAAGAATTCCTGAGGCATCCAACACATAACGACTTTTAATGCCAGATGCCTTTTCAATAAACTCGCTACTGGAGTGTGACAACGGCTCTCGTTCACCACGTGAGATCGCATCAGCATGCCGAGCATTTTGGCTGTCTACCCACGCGTTAAATGCTTTCACCAACGACGCGTTATCAATGGCGTGTTCCGGCGTGTAAAGTCCTGTACCGGTAATCACCACATGTGTCATGCCTTTCTCCTTTTAGCGGCTTACTGAGAGTCGCTGGCTGTCAATCGATGTTGTCATCTGGGTGCATTGGCTTAACGACGTAAGCCTATTATCGTATTACGACAAGCGTTAAACGCTAACAAGCTCTTCCCAACGCTTTTCTAGGCGCTTTACAGAAACGGGCATTTTAGTACCCAGCTGCTGGGCAAACAGAGACACCCGGAGCTCCTGAATCCACCAACCAAATGCCACTAACTCTGGGTCTTCCGCGTCGCCTCTGCGCTCACTTTTACGGCGCGCGTCAAAACGCGTTTCCAATGCTTGGACATCGTGCATTAGCATTTGGTCGCGCCCTCGCTCGCGCGCGGCTTTTTCCAGCCGGATTAACGCAGCCTCTGTATAACGAGGATACTCCGTTAACCACTCTCCTGCATCGCGAATGAAACCGGGGTAAACCAATCGCTTCATCTGCGCGCTGACATCACTGTAAACAAGCGCCAACGCAAAATTGAGCTTCCCTTTTAAAATTTTGGTCACTGCCAAGTGCCCTTTCAGCGCCGCCTCAACATGCGTTAACAGTGTTTGTGCATGCGCTAACAAGCTTTCTTCAGATGTTTGCAAGCGCTGCTTAAGGGCTTGCTCCGAACGTGGCAGAGGATGCGCAGCCACTACTTGAGTAAACACCGCCAGTAAAAGATCATCAACCAGCTCATTTTTGGTCCCAACCTTCGCAAACAGCAACGCGCATTTTTCCACCCCCGGCAAACGCTTAATCGCTTTCATCTGATCCGGCTGTTGTGAGATCGCCAAACGCGCCACACCCATTTGATGCGCTGCCGCTGCCTTGGCGGGATGATCGAAAAGTGCCACTTTGAAGCGTGCATCTTCTGCTACCAGTGCCGGGTAGGCCTCAACACGAATACCCGCCTGAGTCGTCACCCGAGACTCGGGAAGCGGCTCACTAGGTAGACCTTCAAGCGCCGGAGCCTGATTAGCCTGCTCCGCTAACGCCTGAGCCCCCCTGCTGGCGGCTTCTTCAAAGCGCCTTTCCAGGGCACGTACGTCACGCCCCTGGCCCAGCGTTTTACCAGCGTGATCAACAACGCGCACGTTCATGATTAAATGTGGTGCTAGCAGGTCAAGCCGCCAGTCATCTGGGTGTACACGAGTACCCGTTCGCCGCCGAATAAACTCGCCAAGCGCCTCGGTCAGTGGGCGGTTATCAGGCACGAGCATTTCCAGCGCCGCATCGACCCAGTCAGGAATGGGGACCACTTGACGACGAATGCTTTTCGGCAGTGATTTAAGTAGCGCAATACACTTTTCGCGCAGCAACCCCGGCACTAACCACTCAAGCGCGTGCACGGGCAACTGAGGCAACATAGCGGCAGGCACTGTTAGCGTAACGCCATCATCTTCTGCATCAGGATCAAAGTGATAGCTAACCGGATAGGCAACCCCTGCTAACGTTAGGTGGTCAGGGTACTGCGCCTGAGTCACGTCGTTGGCATCCCGTGTTTTAAGTGCCTCAATATCGAATTTTAATAAGTCAGGAGACTCACGCTCTACCTGCTTGCGCCAGTGCTCAAATCCTTTGCCATTAACGATATCGTGAGGGAGCCGTTCATCATAAAAAGCAAACAACGTCTCTTCATCGACCAGAATATCGCGCCGACGTGCACGATCTTCGAGTGCCTCGACTTCTTCAATCAACGCTCGGTTATGGGCAAAAAACTCACCCTTAGTCTGAAATTCGCCTTCCACTAGCGCACGACGAATAAACAGCTCACGGGACTCTTGGGGAGCAATAGGGCCATAATGCACGCGGCGACGGGCAACGATAGGCAGACCAAACAGGGTTACTTGCTCGAACGCAACTACCTGGGCACGTTTCATTTCCCAGTGCGGCTCGCTATAGCTGCTTTTTATCAAGTGCTGCGCTTGAGGCTCAATCCACTGAGGGTCAATTTTCGCCACTGTACGGGCGAACAATTTCGTGGTTTCAATCAGCTCAAACGCCATTACCCACTTCGGCGTTTTTTTCGCCAGCCCTGAACCGGGGTGAATCATAAACTTACGATTACGCGCACCGAGATATTCACGATTTTCCAGCAGTGTTCCCAGGTTAGAAAGCAGCCCAGATAACAGCGCTTGGTGCAGTTTTCCTGACGTTTTACGACGCGCTTGCTTGGCCTGCTCTTCGCTTTCGTCTTCATCTCTGGGCAGCGGTGCGGGCACGTCGATGTCCATATCGCGCAGCAGCTGACGCAATTGACGGAACGTGTCATGCCATTCGCGCATGCGCAGATAGTTAATATAGTGCTCGCGACACCAGCGACGTAGTTGGTTGCCTGAGAGAGCCTCGCGGGCATTTTCGATGCCATGCCATAAGTTTAACAACGCAACAAAATCAGAATCGGGATCATGCCAGCGCTGGTGCGCTTGATCCGCCGCTTGGCGTTTGTCAGCAGGCCGATCTCTAGGGTCTTGTATCGCCAGAGCCGATACCACAATCAACACATCCCGAAGGCTGCCTCGTTCGGCACCTGCCAGCACCATGCGCGCTAGGCGTGGGTCGATGGGTAGCTTAGCGAGCTTGCGGCCCAGCGGGGTCAGGCGCTGCTGGTCGTCTACCGCCCCCAGCTCAAACAGCAAACGAAAGCCATCTTTTACGAATCGGCTATCGGGCGGGTCGACAAAGGGAAAAGCTTCAATACTGCCAAGCTTCAGCGCCAGCATGGAAAGAATGACCGACGCTAAATTGGTGCGCTGAATTTCTGGATCGGTAAACGCTGGCCGCGACAGGAAGTCTTCTTCATCATAAAGACGAATACACACCCCTTCCGCTACACGGCCACAGCGGCCTTTACGCTGATTGGCGCTGGCCTGGCTAATCGGCTCAATCGGTAGCCGCTGTATTTTCGCCCGATAGCTGTAGCGGCTGATACGCACCAAGCCAGGGTCAATAACGTAGCGAATACCCGGTACCGTGAGCGAGGTTTCAGCAACGTTAGTCGCCAGCACAATTCGCCGCCCTTTGTGAGAAGCGAAGACACGATTTTGCTCTTCGTTGGAAAGCCGAGCATAGAGCGGCAATATCTCGGTGCCGGTTAGGTCAGCCCGCCGCAGCGTATCGGCTGTCTCACGAATCTCCCGCTCCCCGGGTAAAAACACCAGCACATCGCGTGGACCATGCAGCCAGCCCTTCTCACGCTCGATGGTTTCGATTTCGCGCACGGCGTGCAAAATGCCTTCTTGCAGTGTCCGGTCATCCTCATCCTCTTCGCTACGCGCCAGCGGGCGGTAATGCACATCGACGGGAAAAGTGCGGCCAGAGACTTCAACCACCGGCGCAGGCGCGTTGGCACTGCCGAAGTGGGCAGCAAAACGATCTACATCAATGGTGGCTGAGGTAATAATAACTTTTAGATCAGGACGTTTCGGCAGCAGGCGCTTTAAATAACCCAGCAAAAAGTCGATGTTAAGGCTGCGCTCGTGCGCCTCATCAATAATCAGCGTGTCGTAACGCAGCAGCAAAGGATCGTGCTGGGTTTCTGCCAGCAGGATACCGTCCGTCATCAGCTTTACGAGCGTATTTGGGGAGCTTTGATCATTGAAGCGTACTTGGTAGCCGACCTGCTCACCCAGCGGCACGCTCATCTCTTCCGCTAATCGCCCAGCAACGCTACGCGCTGCCAGTCGGCGTGGCTGGGTATGCCCAATCACCCCTTTACGCCCACGGCCAAGCTCTAAACAAATTTTAGGCAGCTGAGTGGTTTTACCCGACCCTGTCTCCCCCGCCACGACCACTACCTGATGGTCGCGGATAGCGTTTAGGATATCCTCTCGTCGTTCTACTACAGGCAACTCGGCAGGATAATCCAGCGCCACCTTCAGTGCTTCACGGTTAGCAAGCAGGCGCTTAGCTTTTTCCAGGTCGCGCTGAACTTGCTGGACACCGTGGTCAATCGGTTTTCTGTCTCGTTGACGCCGCTTAAGGCCTGCCACACGACGCGCTAGCTGCTGTGCATCACGCAGCATAACGTGCCTTATCTCCTCATCTAATACGGTGAGTGGATAAGCGTTCTGGGCGTCAGCATGGGAAGTTTGCGTGTCGGTGGTCACGTTAGGCTCGGTTTCCATCTCAGAATAAAATCGGCCCACTGCATGAGTGGGCCGACTATTGTAACGCCTTCGATAACAGGACGCCTAACAGCCACCTAATAGCGAACTCATTAAGCGCTTAAGCGTTGCTTGTTTCCTGATCGCGGAGCTGTCGACGCAACACCTTGCCAACGTTGGTTTTGGGAAGCTCATCACGGAACTCTACGTACTTCGGAACTTTGTAGCCGGTTAGCTCTTTTTTGCACCACTTGCGCAGCGTCTCAGCGTCTAACTCACTGTTTTTGGAAACAACGAATAGCTTGATGGCTTCTCCAGCACCTTCATCGGGCACACCCACTGCTGCAGACTCCAACACATCTGGATGCGCTGCCACGACATCTTCTATTTCATTTGGGTAGACATTAAAGCCAGATACTAAAATCATATCTTTTTTACGATCAACGATCTTGATGTAGCCATCATCTTGCAACACGGCAATATCGCCCGTGTGGAACCAGCCGTTTTCATCAATAGAATTGCGGGTTTCATCTTCGCGCTGCCAGTAACCTTTCATCACCTGAGGCCCTTGCACGCAAAGCTCACCGGGCTCACCCATGGGAACATCATTGCCGTCTGCATCTATCACTTTCACAGCGGTACCAGCCACTGGCTTACCAATGGTGCCCAGCTGTATAGCGTTTGTAGGGTTAAAGCTAACAATGGGCGATGTTTCCGTTAGCCCGTAGCCCTCTGCAATCGGGCACCCCGTTGTCTCTTCCCAACGCTGAGCCGCCGCTTTAGTCAGTGCCATACCGCCGGAAATGGTCAGCTTTAGCTTTGAAAAATCGAGCTGCTTAAAATCATCTCGGTTACACAGCGCATTAAACAGCGTGTTCAGACCAATAAACCCGGTAAACGGCAAGCCTTTAAGCTCTTTGACAAAGCTAGCTAAGTCACGAGGATTAGTAATCAATAGCGAGTGGTTGCCTGTTTCCATCAGGAATAAACAGTTAACGGTAAACGTATAGATGTGATAAACCGGCAATGGCGCAATTACCAGCTCTTCGCCATCGGTCAAGTGTTCACCGATAGCAGCACGCGCCTGAAGCATATTGGCAACTAGGTTCTGGTGGGTCAGCATCGCGCCTTTAGGCATACCGGTGGTGCCACCGGTGTATTGCAGTGCAGCCACATCATCCATGGTGCGTTGCACCTCAGTATGATGTAACGACGCGCCTTTTTTCAGTGCATCGCGGAAGCCAACAGCGTTGGGTAGCGAGTAGGCAGGCACCATCTTTTTAACGTGCTTAACAACGGCGTTAATTAGCCAACGCTTCGGCACATCGTGCATATCGGCAAGCTGGGTAACCAAGACGTGTTGGATATCCGTTTTATCCAGCACTTTCTCAAGCTTATCCGCCATATTGGCCAAAATCACAATGGCTTTGGCATTTGAGTCTTTGAACTGGTGCGCCATCTCCCGCTCGGTGTAAAGCGGATTGGTATTAACGACCACGAGCCCCGCCCTTAGTGCACCAAACACCGCCACGGGAAACTGCAGCACGTTAGGCAACTGAATGGCGATCCGGTCTCCAGGAACCAAGTCGGTTTCATGCTGCAACCAAGCTGCAAAATTGGCAGACAGACGATCAAGATCGGCAAACGTTAGGGTTTTGCCCATGCAGCTAAATGCCGGCTTGTTGGCAAAACGTTTAACCGCTGAATGAAAGACATCCGTGACTGAGTTGTACTGATCCAAGCCTTCAAGCACTGGGCCACGTAGTACGTGGGCATTGGCGTGTTCGCTCATGGGCAATCTCCGCTATCCGTGTCGATATTTGACCGACCTTGTTATTGTGCGTGACTAAGTAGCAAGCCTAAAAGAGCCAACCATATACGACAGGCAGCACGCTGTAAAACGATCGATTGAAACTGGCGTTTCAACTTTAGCTTAAAGCACGGCCCTGTTGCTGTCGCTCACGCTGTGTCGCCACCCTATTTGCTATGACCGTAACGCGCTTTGATCTCTCCCTCGCGCCATACCAATAATTCACCAGGAACCATTCGCTGCCACGCTTCATTTTGGGTAAGTGGCTCTGTAGCAATCACAGAGACAATATCGTTAGGCGTCGTATGCTCGATAAAGTTAACCGTTAACTCTGCATCGGACAGCTCCGCCTCGCCAAAGGGCGCGCGGCGAGTGATATGAGCCAATTTAGTCGAGCAGTAGCTGTATAAGTAAACGCCATCAGATAACAGTAGGTTAAAAACGCCTAGTCCGCGCAACTCTTCACATAGCCCGTGCAAACGCTCCCACAATGATTCAGGAGACGCAGGCGGCGTGGGAAAGCAACGACGCAGTTCGCCCATTAGCCAGCAGAAAGCGTGTTCACTATCTGTGTTACCTACCGGGGTGTACGTACCTAACGGCAACTGCTGCCAATCACTCAACTGACCATTATGGGCGTAGCACCAGGGTCGCCCCCACATTTCACGGGTAAATGGGTGCGTATTTGCCAGCCGTACGCCACCCACATTCGCTTGGCGAATGTGGCTAATCACTACATTGGACTTGATAGGATATTCACAGATTAAGCGGGCTATCGGGGAATTAACCGAGGGGTGAGGATCACGAAACTCGCGGTACCCCCCCTCCTCGTAAAATGCGATGCCCCACCCATCGCGGTGAGGCCCAGTGCCCCCACCGCGGTGTAAAAAGCCGGAAAAGCTGAAACAAATATCGGTAGGAACATTGGCGCTCATGCCTAGTAATTCACACATCGGCTAGCTCCATCATCGCGCCTTGTACTCGCATTAGGTAATCACTGGCTCCCGGCGCCGGGTTGGCTGAGGATCTTCTTCCTGGGACTGATGCTGAGACACATCATCATAAGGTTCTGGCCTACGCCACCACCACAGGGCAATGCCAACACATGCGCCTAAGGCAATGCCTAAAATCAACCACAGCAAACCACCACGTAGTGCACTGGCGCTATGCTCAAGAAAAGCAACCGCAGACACCATGGCAGCCGGTGCCCAACCAGTATAAAACTCACCCTCTTCTACTAACGGTAACTGATACCCTGCAGGTATCCACATCGCTCCCGCCACACACCAGGTAATTACCAAACGCGGTAGGCGAGGCAAGAATGCTAGCGCAAAGTAGACAGCAACCAGCACAACCAGTGAAAGAACGTAATAACTTGACCACAGCAGTGACATTGAGTCTTCAAACAGCATAATACCCCTCATGTGGGTGGAGACACCCGACGTTGATTTCCCGTTATGGTACCTATCAATTTATGAAAGCACAGCCTGATAAGCACGAAGGCTCGCCTGTCACACATTATTATCGCGCTAATTCTCCAGAATGGCACTGGTTAGAAGAGCGTGATGCGCCTGACGTATCGCTTTTTTTAGAAGCCGCGAACCATCAGCATGATGAATGGTTTGCTCCTTTACGGCCGCTTGCTGAAACACTTTATCAAAGCCACTTAGCGCGTCGTGAATTGGCAATAACCAGCCTTAAGACAGCGCTTGACCACTTTACGTTCTGGAGCAATACCGCCGCCGAGGATGATTACCCTTGCTGGTGGCGCCACCCTAACAACCAGCCCGATGCTCACGAGTGCTTTCTTGACGTACGCGAACGTGCCGCCGATCAGCCTTTTTATGACATGGGTGACATGGCACTTTCCCCGAATGAGCAGTGGCTTGCCTGGACGGAAGATACCCAAGGCGACGAGCGCTTTACTCTATGGTTAAAGGCGCTACCCGACGGTAAACCTCAGCAACTACTTAGCGATATTGGCCCTAGCGTATGCTGGGCAGAGGATGAGACAACCAACGGCGCAACGCTGCTATTTACACGCTTTGATGACACTCAGCGCCCGGACTCCATCTGGCGTGTGTGGATACCGTTTTCAACGCCAGAGCGCCTTGCTGAACCAACCTTAGTAATGCGTGAGAACGATCCGGAGTTCTGGATTGGGATTGGCAAAACGCGCTCGAAAGCATGGCTTTTGATTGAAAGCGGTTCGAAAGATACAACAGAAATTCATGCCGTGCTGGCAGATCAGCCCCATGCTCCCCCGATGTGCCTACATGCCCGCCAGGCAGGGGTTGAAGTGAGCATTGATCATCGCCCTGGTACGTTTTATCGCTTACAAAATCTCGCAGGCCCGCATTTTCAGCTCGACTTCACACGCGCTGATCAACAAAGCAACCCTGCTCCCGAGTGGAAGTCGCTGATAGCTCACCGTGAAGACACTACCCTAGAAGGGATCGATGCGTTTGAATGGGGGCTAATCATCGCCGAGCGAAGCCATCGCGATGCCCAGGTTATGTTACGCCGCTTAGTGCTAGATAAAGATCACAACCTCACACTAGATAAGCATATCGAACTACCTGAAACGCCCTGCTCGCAGCTACTAGAAGATTCGCCGCACTTCGATGCAAATACCGTACACCTACGCGAAGAGTCGTTCACTCGCCCTCCCAGTTGGTATGCGCTAAACCTGGATAGCGGTGAACGTACGTTGCTAAAGCAAGTCCCCGTTTACGGTCAACTGCGGCCTGATCAACTAGTCAGCCAGCGCATATGGGCAACTAGCGCTGACGGCGAACGCGTGCCAGTATCCATTGTCATGCGCGCTGACTTAGCCGGCCAACCACTGCCCACGCTGCTGTATGGTTACGGCGCCTATGGTGAAGCGCTTGACCCCTGGTTCTCAATTGCTCGGCTCGAACTACTGGAGCGTGGCGCAGCATTTGCAGTCGCCCACGTACGCGGCGGCGGTGAGCGAGGCGAACCATGGTATCTAAATGGCAAAATGGCTCATAAAGAGAATAGCTTTAACGACTTCTTAGCTGCCCGAGAGGCGCTAGTAAACCAGGGGCTTAGCCAGCCAGAACGGATCGTGGCTTNCCAGCCAGAACGGATCGTGGCTTGCGGGGCAAGCGCAGGCGGTTTGCTAGTCGGCACCTGCGTCAATCGTAAACCTGAGGCATTTTGCGCAGCAGTATTGGAGGTGCCGTTTCTGGATGTGCTCCGCACCATGCAGAACCCAGAGTTACCGCTTACCACCGCCGAATATAGTGAGTGGGGCAATCCTGAAGCCCCAGAAGTCGCCGAGCGTATCGCTGGCTACTCACCTATCGACAACATACGCGCCCAGCACTACCCATCACTATGGATAGAGGGCAACTGGTTTGATACTCGCGTTAGTTACTGGGAGCCTGCCAAGTTTTATGCCCGCGTTACCGAGGCACAGCAAGGCAATGCCCCTGTACTGCTTCACACCGACATGACCAGCGGCCACGGCGGCGCCTCCGGCAGGTTCAAAGCTTGGCGAGATGCGGCTCGCCAAGACGCATTTATCCTGTGGGCGCTCGGGCTAGCCCCTATGGACGCGGCAAAGCAAGCGCAATAGTTGCTTATCAAGAAACAGCCGACAGCTCGAAAATAACATTCAGGCAGCGCCCAGGCGCTGCTTTTTTGTGAACAAACACTTTATGGAAAACATTTCCACAAAGTGTTTTTTACGTCATACTACCTATAAGTTTTATAGACAAACGTCTAGTTCACAAAGTCAGGAGCACACCATGCGCTATCAGGAACAGTTTCCAACAATTTGGGATACCCCGCCAAAGACAACAGAGCCAACCGATCAAGCGGCGACGCGAGAAACCACAGCGAAGCCACAGCCCTCACCGTTTAAAGAAGCGTTTTTAACCATTTGGGATAGCACAAAAAGCAAAACCGCCAGCTAACGTTATTACCGTTAGCCAGCGGTTAGTGAGCATGCCAGGGAGGGCGACTGTTAGGTTTAGGACATCGGCAATACAGCGATAATATGCTCTTCCAAAAGGCGCTCGGGCACGTCATCTTGAGAAACCGCAAAACTTCTTACGCTTACGCCCTTCCGGTGAACGCGCTCAGCATCGTTACTCAGCAGCGGATGCCATCCTGCTAGCTTGCGTCCTTCAGCAACACGCCGATAGCCACATGTGTGCGGCAGCCAGGTAAACTCTTTGACGAGCTCAGGCGTCAGTTGGGTACAGTCGGGTACGCTATCGAAACGATTTTCATAGTCACTGCACTGGCAACTGTGAATGTCCAGCAACCGACAGGCAACGTTAAGCACCGCCAATTCTTGCGTTTCATCGTCGTGGAGCTTCAACAAGCAACACTGGCCGCAGCCATCGCATAGCGCCTCCCACTCTTGGGGCGTTAATTCTTCTAGCGAGTATCTTTCCCAGAAGCGCTCACGCATGGCCGCCACCATCATTGACTCCCTTTACTTTCAACATGTCTGAATAACTCCCACTCTCCGCAGTACCACCACTGCTGGTTAGCGTGGCACGACACTCTTGCCATAACACGGCGAAGTCGGCCGCTAGGCATGGATAGTCTTCGTAAAGCCAAGGCACTAACTCGGCTAAGCGGTTCGGCCCCGATAGCCGCTGACCAATGCCTGCTACTGCACGGCAGGTAAAGTCAAAATCAGCGTAACGGTGCAGCCAGTCATGCTTAATCATCAACGGCATCATGGTAGACAACCGTTGCGGCGCAGGCCAAGCCTGTAACAGCTGATAGCAGCGCTCGATTAACTGGTGCTGCTGCTCTCCCGCCTGCTGACGAGCAAGAAAATGATCCCACACGATATCTAACGCGATACCGGCGTAACGCCGCTGAGCGTGTGGCGCGCGACGCTTTGCTTCTAAAACGTTTGGGTGCCGATCAATCCAGGCATCCACGCGGCGATGATGACGTATGCCGCGAGCAACATCTGGCGACCAAGCCGTTAAGTCTTGCCCCTTCACGCCGTCAGCAATCAGATTTCCGTACAGAAACTCATCACTGCCAGGATGGGCAAGCCAAGCATGGGCAAGAAAGTTCATGGCAAAACGCTCATGGCAGAACGTTCATGGCAAGAAGCTCATAACGCTCATTCGCGGTTAGCCGCCTGAGCGCGATGAACATCCAGCAAATAGGCTTCTTTCGCAGGCGGCATTTGCAGGTAAAAGCCTTGCTCTTGGATTGCATCCATCACATCAGCAGCGTTCACTCGAGCCAGCTTTTTATCGGCAG
>NZ_JABUZF010000246.1:37145-39808 GCF_014897885.1 Halomonas sp. 3D7M
GCACCGGCACTGGCTTACCGAAGGTATCCATCAATGCGTCGGGCACGGATGACAACCCTTTCTGTTTGTCTATGTAGAGATACATCTCGTCTTTGCGTGAGCTTTTTAAAATCTCACAAAGCAATTTCTCGCTCATTACGATAACTCCTCAAGCGCTTGATGAATTTCTTGAGTTAAATAGGCATCACGCCAGCCGCCAGGAGTGGTTAATGGCTGATTAGCAAGCTGCTGCATCACAAGCGCCTCAATATCTCGCCGCCGCAGCAACATCTCGGGCGCTATTTGCAGCTCAGCAGCCTTCTCAGCCACTACTTTTTTAAGTGCTTTAAAGCGCCGCTTAAACACAGGATGCATCGGGTCTGGCCAGCGCGCCAGCAAATCACTTTCGGGGCAATGCTGAGCCTGTTTCACCAGCGACAGCAGCGTATCGCCTTCTTTTTTAACCAGGGGCGGCTTAACCCCTTCAATTTCTGCTAGCTCATAACGATTTTTAGGTATTTTTTCAGCCACCGCGAACAGCAGCTTATCGCTAACCAACCAATTGCGCGGCAAATCCCGACGGCGGGTTTCGCCTTCCCGCCAAATGGTCATTAAGCGGTAGGCTTCAAGCTGTCGAGGATCAAGGCGCCACAACTGCCGCTGGCGCGTATACCATTGGCCATCGCTCTCTACGCTGCGACCTGCCTGCTCGATAAGACTGGCACACTCATCGTCAAGCCACTCGCGCCGCCCCAGTTGTTCAAGCTTCTCCGCTTGAAGCCTCCAGACCTTCAGCAAATAGATAACATCTAACGCCGCATATTCGCACTGGGAGGGCGTTAAGGGGCGCTCTAACCAGTTGGAACGCGTTTCCTCTTTAGGCAGCGTTTCCCCCATCCAGTGCTCTACCAATTTTTGATAGCCCATGCCGGGAGTTTCCCCCAAAAAAGCCTGAGCGACTTGCGTATCTATAAGCGGTGCTGGCAATACGCCGGCCCAGTGTTGGAAAACCTCGAGGTCTTCGCTGCAGGCATGCAGTAATTTGATGGCACTATTTTGCAACAAATCACGAAAAGCAGCGGTGCAAGGCGTGCTCAACGGGTCCACTAAATACGCCATGTCACCGGTGGTGAACTGAACAAGCGCTGGCACCGGAAAAAACGTGTTTTCACGGAAAAATTCAGTATCTAGGGCAATCACACTGGCACCGGCGACTTGCTCGCATACAGCATCTAAGGCGTCGGCACTATCAATCCATTGATACAACGAGGGGGCTAAAGAGGACAAAGCAAACTTCCGGGTTGGCACAATCGCAAAAGCGCTTGCGTTTTTTATAAGGTCAATCGCTGGCGAAAGGCTGGCGACCATTAAAGGCGCGGCTTAGCGTACCACCGTCTACATACTCAAGCTCCCCTCCCATGGGCACACCATAGGCGAGTCGCGAAAAAGAGACACCGTAGTGAGCAAGCTGGGCGGCAATGAAGTGCGCTGTCGCTTCGCCTTCTACAGTGGGATTGGTGGCAAGCACGATTTCGCGAATATTGCCTTCTGCGACGCGGCTTTCCAATAGATCCAATCCAATGGCATCTGGGCCAATGCCGTCCAGCGGAGAAAGGTGACCATGCAATACAAAATAACGCCCTTGAAAGCCACCCGCCTCTTCAATAGCAAGCTGATCAGCAGGCGACTCAACCACACACAGCAGCGCATCATCACGCCGGGGACTTTCGCACAGCGCGCAGATATCCGCTTCGGTCAACGTACGGCAGCGCTGACAATAACCGACCTCTTCAATGGCCTGCTGAATCACCGCTGCCAACCGCTGCCCTCCTGGGCGCTCGCGTTCTAACAGGTGCATGGCCATGCGTTGGGCCGTTTTTGGCCCAACGCCCGGCAACACGCGAAAAGCGTCCATCAGTTGCTCAACAAGCGGGGAGAAGCGCATGTTTAGAACGGCATCTTAAAGCCGGGCGGCAAGTTCAAGCCTGCCGTCGCTTCTTCCATTTTCGCTTTGGAGTTTGCTTCCACTTTTCGAACAGCATCATTCACGGCAGCGGCGAGCAAATCTTCCAGCAGCTCTTTGTCTTCTTCAAGAACGCTGGGATCAATAGTGACATTGGTAACATCGTGGCGGCCGTTCATGGTGATTTTCACCATACCGGCGCCCGCTTCGCCATGGACTTCCGCTTTAGCAGCTTCTTCTTGAATCTGCTGCATCTTTTCCTGCATCTCTTGGGCTTGCTTCATTATGTTGCCCATTCCACCTTTAAACATGCGGTTATCTCCTGAAGGAATATAAAATAAGCATCGCGAGTCAATCGTCAGCGGCTAAGAACGCTTGTCAGACGCGGGTTTAACGGTTGACTCAATGAGAGTAGCCCCAAATGCCTGCTGTAGCTTCTGTATATTGGGGTCGCGGTGTAATAGATCAACAGCCAACGCGTGGCGCTCTTTCTGCTGACGCTCTTCCTGCTGGCGGGGCGTTTCAAGATCAGGTGCTAAGTCAGCCACCGTAAACTCGATGCGCCGAGGCAGCCCATAACTACTTAGCGCGCGCTCAATACGGCCATTGTGAACATCGGCCTGCATAGCGGATTGCCCAGGATCAAGCCGCAGCACCACCGTGTGGCCATCATCGCTTTCAAGCTGACAGTGCGCTGCCAAATTACGGGTAAGCCCGCCTA
>NZ_JABUZF010000243.1:0-2505 GCF_014897885.1 Halomonas sp. 3D7M
AGTGGCCGATGCGTTTTATCGCTCTGGTGCGCTGGTATTTGGCGGTGGGCATGTGGTGCTGCCGCTGCTGGAAGCGGAAGTGGTGCAATCTGGCTGGATTACCGCAGATGAGTTTTTGGCAGGCTATGGGGCTGCCCAGGCGGTGCCAGGGCCGCTATTCACCTTTGCTGCCTACTTAGGCGCGCTACTACCCGGTATGAATGGCGTGGTTGGCGCGCTGCTGGCGCTGTTGGCGATCTTTATTCCTGGCTTTTTACTGTTGGTGGGCGTGTTGCCCTTTTGGAATCATTTTCGCCGCTGGCAGAGCGCTCAGGCGTTGATGCGCGGGGCTAACGCGGCAGTGGTGGGTATTTTAGGCGCGGCGCTTTATCAGCCGGTATGGACCAGCGCGATTATCGGGCCTTATGAATTTGTTTTGGCGCTGACGGGTTTTTTACTGCTGACCGTCTGGAAGCTACCGGCGTGGATTGTGGTGATCGTCATCGCCTTGGGTGGGGTAGTGATCACGCTGTAGTGTCACTACCCCAACCGGTTTAAACGCGGCTTACTCTCACCGGTAGGCCTTGGCGCACGCTGGCGCCGCTAATCGGTTCAAGCCAGGTGCCGCCTACCTCCCGTGTAGGGTCTTGAAAGCCCAGGTCGTTGATGTTGATACCTGCGCGCATCCAGGGCATATCTGGCTGGGATTGACCGTCAATGATGTGTGGCGTGGCACCTAAATCTTTGTGCCCGTAGCCGTGTTCAATACCCAATGCACCGGGCACAACGCTTTCGCTAACCAGCGCAAGCCCCACCACGCTTCCGCCTGGGCTTTCAATGCGGATGGTGTCGCCATGCTGGATGCCGAAGCGCTCGGCATCTTGGCGGTGCATTTGTACCGGGTTATACGGCTTGATCATTCTTAGCCGCTCGTTACCAATGGCGTAAGAGTTCATCAGGTTGGACTTGAACGAAAACGCCAGCAGCGGCCACTCCTGCTCTGAAAACACCTCACGCATAGGCTGCTTGTTGGCGAGCTGTGGCAACTTGTGACAGGGCACGCCGCTGTTGGGTAACCCGTTAGTGGTATCAATGCTGGTGCCCACCGCTTCGTTATACACACATAGCGTTTTTTGCCACTGATGTTTTAGGTGCTCGCCGACAAAGTGTTCGCTTGCCTCTTCGAAACGCCCACCCCGAGCGTAAAGGTAGGCAACGCGGCCACGCTCATCTGCTTTCAGTGTACGCTCGATTTTAGGCAGCAGCGGGGTAATGCCGCCATGGGTAATGTCCGCGGCGTTCGCTTCTGGCAGTGGTTCATCTTGAAAGGCAATATTGGCGGCCGCCCGTAGGTAATAGTCTTCAGCGCGGTTGAGCGGGTGAAGATTGCCGTCGGCATCGGGAATGGCGTTGTCGCCGAAGCCTGGCAGCCCTAGCCGTTTAGCAACCGCGATAAAGAAGCTGTCCATAGAAACCGGCTCGCCTTCGGCGGTTTTTTGCTGGCGGGGCTCAACGACTGGCCAGCAAGCGGTGGAGAGTTTACCCAGCGTGCCTTTCCAGGAGCCTGCAAAGCCCCATACCTCGTACATCACCGAGTCAGGCACAATGTAGTCGGCATAGCGATTGGTTTCATTGATAAACCCATCGATTGCAACAAATAGCCCTAACCGTTTGGGGTCTTTCAGCTTATCGACAATTACCCCTTTCAGGCCCGCTTGACCATAAATTGGATTAGCCATACAGCCAATCACCGCTTTGATCGGGTAGGGGTAGCCATCCAGTGCGGAAGGTAAGTGCTCGGTGAGCGTTGGCGGTGCCAGTGAGCGCCAGGGTGCCTTCGCGGGATAGGGATTTTCGCCTGTCGCGAGCTTGCGCTGGTACTCCGATGATTTCTCATAGGGAAAACGTGAGCGGGAGAGGAACACGCCTTGGGGCCCGCGTTTGCCTGGGAAGTTGGCGAGGTCGTAACGGGGGCCTTCGCCGGTGCCGTTATAGGTTCCACCGCCCACGGCGCTGCCACCTTTCATATTGTAGTTGCCAGCCAACAGGTTAAGCATTTGCACGCCAAACGCGGCGTAAAAGCCATTGCCTGACATCATGCCGCCGTGGCAGTTAACGGCGGCTTTCCTGCCATGGCTAGCATAACGTTGAGCCAGCTCGATGATTGTTGCTTTGGCAATGCCGCAATGTTCAGCGTAGGTGTCTAGGTCGAACTGATTGGCGGATTCACGCAGCAGCGCTAGGCTGGTTTTAACGGTGACGGTGGTGCCGTCGACAAGCTCCACTGGGCGTTCGGCAAACAGGTCGGCGGTCATTACCTGTTCGCTCAGTGCCAAGTCGCCCTCTGACACCACGACGGGGATGTCGGCATCGCTACCTGGCTCGGCAAAACCAAGGTCGCTGGCGCGCAAAAAGTAGCCTCGGCGCGGATGCTCGAAGGTATCAATCACTAAATGGGTGGCATTGGAGTGGGTGGTTTCCCCCGCTGCATCGGCGGCGGCTTGACCGGGTAGTTCAAGAAATTCC
>NZ_JABUZF010000243.1:2550-4046 GCF_014897885.1 Halomonas sp. 3D7M
CCAGTAGCCACTGAATAATTGCCATGGCAAAAGCGCTATCGGTGCCAGGACGGATCGGCACCCAGCGGTTGTTGTCGGCGGCATGGGACGTCGCAGCGTTCAACGCGGGGTCCACCACCACATATTCCAGCGTGCCGGCGGCGCGCGCCTGTGCAAGCAAGCGGCCCTGGCGTTTAAACGGGTTGCCTGCCTGGCTGGGTGCGCAGCCGATATACATGATAAAGCGTGCGTTCTGTATATCTGGCTTTACGTGAGCATTAGTGACGATGTTGTTCATCACTGCTCCAGAGCCCATGCGGAACGCTAGGCCACAGTATGCGCCATGGTGGCCATAGTTGCGGGTCGCGAAAGCGTTCAAGGTGAAGCGTTTAAGCAAATCTGAGCGCCCGTAGTCGGTGGCTTCCATGACCATCAACTGATTAGCTTTGGGGCCGTACTCAGGGTTGTCGGGGTCAATCAGTGTGTCGTGGTCGCGAATGTCGCGTAGGCCGTCTACTTGCCCTTCACCGAACAGATCGCCCCCTTCGCAAATTTCCTCGATAAGTTGCTCAAACGATATTTTTTGCCACTCGCGACTGCCTCGTTCACCGACCCGTTTAAGGCAGTGATCAATACGGAACGGATTGGTGATCTGGCTCATCATTGCATTGCCACGGGCGCACGCGGTGGAGCGGTTAACTTGCCCGTGTTCTTGATAAGCACTCACGCTGCGCAATGCATCCGCCACCGGTGTGCGCATTGGCAAATGGTCATCGGCAGAAAGCGGATGATAGGGGTTGCCAGCTACTCGTAGCACTTCGCCGCGCGTGTCATCGACCCGCACGCGCACTCCACACTGGGTGGTGCAGCCGTAGCAAATAGTAAAAGCCACCCGTTGATCGGGGGCGAGGGTTAGTTCGCCGGTCGCTAAATCGACACGATATTCAGGCGTTAACGAGTTGCCATGAATATTATGCTGCGGTTTTTCACCTGCGCTGCCGGTAACGCCTTTGGCCATTTTGGCCAACGGGTCGGCGTAGCCCACGGCAAAGGTGGCGGCACCGCCAGCGGCAGCTGCGCCTTTTAGAAAGCGACGGCGTGAGGGATCTTGAGCAGACTTAGCCATGACTAGGCGCTCCTTTGTTAGCAGTGAGTGGGGCGCGAGATGCAGCTTGGGCGTTGCCTGGTAGCTGGCTACCTTGTTGAGCCTGTCGCCATGGAATAAATAGTTCGATCAGTAAAATGGCCGCCAGCCACAGCCCGAAAGTGCCGACAATGCCTAAAATGCCGGAAGAACCAGCAGGGATACCGTAGTGATGGAAACCTGCACTGTTACGAGCCACATGTTGAACATCCATCAGCACTACCCAACGGAACATCCAGCCCATGTGGATAGCCACCAGCCCTAGCAACCATGCCCAGGCAAACAGTGCTGGCTGGCGCTGAGCCGAACGTGTTAACAGAAATACCACGCTGGCAAATAGCGCAACGCCGGTAAGGCCACCCCAAAGTGCGGT
>NZ_JABUZF010000013.1:0-1358 GCF_014897885.1 Halomonas sp. 3D7M
CTCCGGTTCGGGTTCGGGCTCCGGCTCTTTAGCGTTAAGCGTGGTAACAGTAGTGGCCAGTGCTTGTTGATCTGCTTCTTGTGCACCCTCTGCGATGGCGAACACGACTTGCGATAGCGTCAGGGCACCGCTGTCAATCTTACCTACCCAGTAATCGTGGCCATTCTGATCAGGCTCTCGGTCAAATAATGTATGGTAAATCATCTCCACTCGAGCGGAGTTGGTGAGATCTCCATACATCTCCGTGCTTTCTGAAGAGTTTCCAAATGCCTGGATGACATTGGAGAGACTGCCATCCGAAGCTTTAAGCTCTTGAATCCAGAATGTCCGGCCTTCTTCATCCGAGGCGCGACCGTAATAGCCTGCATACAGCACATCGATGAGTTCACCATAGGTAGCATCGAGAGCGTCTTCGATATGCTGTGAAAGGGTATCAAGGTCATCACCTTGAGCAGCATTACCAATGTGGCGTGCAACGGTGGTTAGCGAACTACCAGCTTCAAGCTGTGCTGTCCAATAGTCCAGGCCAGATTTTTCCGGTTCTCTATTGAAAAGATGCTGGTAGACTGTCGCAATTTTTTCGCTGGACGATAGGTCATCAAACAAGTCAGAAAATATTTTGGATTGCGTCAGTGAAGCACCTAGTGCGTCGGAGCTGTCTTCATCTTCCTGGTTTGCCCAGTGAAGAAAGCCTCTCCAGTCCGCGGGCCGATCGTTGACGGCGAGGTAAAGCAGCTGAATATCAGTAGATGAGGTAAAAATAGACATTATTAGGTCTCATTATTTATTGAAAATATAAAATGGATCCCAAGCAGCGTGGTGTGCATGTGACAAGGCTGCGGTTTTTAGTGTAGCGATTTATTCACTCTGTATCTACTGCTTTTGGTTTTTCGTGAACTATTCGAATGATTTTAACTTGTTGTTTTTAAATGTTTTTATTTTTTATGCATCTGTCAGTGCCTGGGTTTCGGCGCTGTGTAGTGGCGATGGACGCTTGGGTCCGTCCATGGGAGGGTGGATGGTTTTGCCCACCGAAACAGTGGGCACCCCGTTAAGACATATACCTGAATCCGTGAGACCAGCCCCCAGAAATGCTTCTAACCTACTGAACTGCATGGCAATATAGCGAATATCGCCATTCACCCAGATAGTGCCATACCCAACGTCAAGTTCCGTGCCAGTCGTCGCACCCTCACCAGCCACGCCGGGCTGTCCATCATCGGGCAGTGCTTCGAGATCGCTGGCGTCGATAGCATCGACGGGCGCTTCCCCACCACGCTGGGCATGCGCACCAGCGATGTGGTCAAAAGCTACCTGGGCCTGCTGTGTCTGGGCGTAAGCGTTCATTCCAAGGCGTT
>NZ_JABUZF010000242.1:0-645 GCF_014897885.1 Halomonas sp. 3D7M
GAGCGTATAGGACGTCATCGGCGCGCCATTATCCGAGTGCAACACCGGCGGCTGATGCCAGCATTTCTCACGCAATAATGCACGCTCCATCAGCTGTTTAGCCAAGTCGCCCGATTCCGTCTCATGAACTTCCCAGGCAATGATTTTGCGGCTGTAGATATCCATGATCAGGTAGAGATACCAGTGCTGGCCTCGTACAACGGAGGCGCAATAGCTAATATCCCAGCTCCAAACCTGGTTCGGCCCTGTCGCCGTAAAACTGGTCGGCGCGGGTACTGTGCGGCGTGCTTTCGTACGGCCACGATGATGCTGCTGGTGATGCTTTTTCAAGACCCGATAAAACGACGATTCGGAGGCCAGATAGACGCCGTTGTCTGCCAGTAAGGGCACGATTTGAGACGGCGGCAAGCTCTGATACTCGGGACGATGACACGTGTTCAAAATGGTCTGCTTTTCCTCATGCGTCAGCTGATGCGGCTGCCTCCCTTGTGCCGCCTGTGGACGCTGATCCTCAACAACAGTGCCACACTCAGATCGCCAACGCTTTAGTGTGCGCTCGCTTACATCGATAATATCGGCTGCTTGATAGCGGGAAGCGCCCCCCATAACCGCTTCGTCAAATAGCGCGATGAGCCTTGCACGTTC
>NZ_JABUZF010000248.1:0-18363 GCF_014897885.1 Halomonas sp. 3D7M
CTAGCCACAGCACGCCGCATTGGCTATCCGGTAATTATCAAAGCGGCTGCCGGCGGTGGTGGCCGCGGTATGCGGGTGGTACACACCGAAGGCCATCTGCTTTCAGCCATTACTGTCACCCGCACTGAGGCGCACTCGGCATTTGGCGATGGCACGGTTTACATGGAAAAATTCCTTGAGAAACCCCGCCATGTTGAAGTTCAGGTGCTGGCTGACGGGCAAGGCAATGCTATCCACCTTTATGATCGCGACTGCTCTTTACAGCGTCGCCACCAAAAGGTTCTGGAAGAAGCGCCTGCTCCTGGCATCAACCCGGAAGCGCGTGCAAAGGTGCTCGAAGCATGTCGCCAAGCGTGTCTCGAAATTAACTATCGTGGCGCGGGCACCTTCGAGTTCCTATACGAAGACGGTGATTTCTTCTTTATTGAAATGAATACCCGTGTACAGGTAGAGCACCCTGTCACCGAGATGGTCACAGGCGTAGATATCGTTAAGGAACAGTTGCGCATTGCCTCCGGCCTGCCACTTTCGATTCGCCAAGAAGACGTAAAGATCAATGGCCATGCCTTTGAGTGCAGGATTAATGCAGAAGACTCGCGTACGTTTATGCCCTCCCCAGGCAAAGTCACTCTGTTCCATGCCCCCGGTGGCCTTGGCGTGCGTATGGACTCTCATCTGTACACTGGCTACACCGTACCGCCTCATTATGATTCACTGATTGGCAAGCTAATCACCTGGGGAGCTGATCGCGAGATTGCCCTAACGCGTATGCGCAACGCCCTAGATGAGCTACTGGTTGAGGGGATCAAGACCAATATTGACCTGCAAAAAGATTTGGTGAGAGATAGTTATTTCCGCCAAGGCGGCGTCAATATTCACTATCTTGAAAAGAAACTCAGTAGCTAATATCTGCAAAAGCGATATAGATAGCTGATAATGCTCAACGGGGTGGCCATAGCCACCCCGTTATTGTTTTACCTTTGCGTGAATGCACGTACGCAGTGGAGATTACTGATGCCCTGGCTCCAACTCAAAGCCCATGTTGCTCCAGAACAAGCCGAACTACTCGAAGATCTGCTGTTAGAAGAAGGCGCAACGGCCATTGGCCTACAAGACGCCCACGATGATCCCGTCTTCGAACCTGAGCGAGGCACTACCCCGCTTTGGCAAGATACAATTCTGACCGGCCTATATGACGACTTAGGTGGCGTTGAAGCCATGCTTGAGCGTATTCAGGCCGCTTGGTCTGAGCAAGTCCCCGGCGAACCCTGCCCAACGATTGAGTATGAACTATTAGCCGACAGAGACTGGGAAAGAGAGTGGATGGATGACTTTACGCCGTTGCGAATGGGCCAACGGCTATGGATTGTGCCGAGCTGGCATGAGCCACCAGAAGCCAATGCTGTCAATCTCATTCTTGACCCAGGCCTTGCATTTGGCACTGGCACCCATCCCACGACAGCGCTTTGCCTGGAGTGGTTGGATAGCCTAGCAGTTAGTGGCGAACTGGAAGATAAAACCGTTCTGGATGTGGGCTGCGGCTCCGGCATTCTTGCCATTGCCGCACTAAAGCTCGGTGCTATCCATGCGGACGCCACTGATATAGATCCACAGGCACTTCAGGCAAGCCGAGACAATGCGGCGCGCAATCAGATTAGCGACGCACAATTGTCGCTTTACTATCCAGAACAACTGAACGACGGCCACTACCCCGTCGTCACGGCTAATATTCTAGCGGGACCATTAGTTGAGTTAGCCCCAATGATTGCAGGTCATGTCGCGCCCGGCGGACAAATAGCACTGTCTGGCATTTTAGCTAACCAAGCGGATGAGGTCTTGCAAGCCTACGAAGCCCAGGGCTTGACAATGGAAGAGCCCACAATTCGCGAAGGGTGGGTTCGCCTATCAGGCCACCGCGCTGTTTAATCTAGCCAACGGCCTTCACCCCATCGCCGAGTAGGCGTATCATACGCCCCCTTGAAACGCCTACTCGGCGATTATTATCTGTATCAACAGCGCAGCACAATGACCACACAAAACTTTCAGCCACCAATGATAGGGCCTTACCAGTTACCCAACCAAGTTATCTTGGCGCCGATGGCTGGCGTTACCGACCGCCCGTTTCGCCAACTTTGTAGGCGTTTAGGTGCGGGATGGGTGGTCGGCGAAATGGTGACAGCTGACCCTTCTCTTTGGCATACCCGAAAGTCCAAGCTACGTATGGATCACCAAGGCGAGCCTGACCCACGGGTTGTACAAATTGCCGGGGGGGATGCTGAAATGCTGGCCAATGCTGCGCGCCTTAACGCCGAACTAGGCGCCCAGGTGATTGATATCAACATGGGATGCCCGGCTAAAAAGGTCTGCAATAAGGCGGCTGGCTCTGCCTTAATGCGTGATGAAGCGCTTGTAGCCGAGATTCTGGACGCCGTTGTTAAGGCTGTTGATATTCCAGTTACCTTAAAAATCCGCACAGGCTGGTCTGCTGAAGCTAACAATGGCCTACGCATTGCTAAACTCGCGGAATCCGCAGGCATCCAAGCCTTAGCAGTACATGGACGTCATCGAGAGCAGCGCTATACTGGATGGGCTGAGTACGACACTATCGCTGAAATTAAGTCGCACCTGACGATACCGGTAATCGCCAATGGGGATATTACCAGCCCTCAAAAGGCCAAAGAGGTCTTGTCATATACAGGTGCAGATGCAGTAATGATTGGCCGCGGAGCGCAAGGTAACCCATGGATATTCGAGCAGATTACCCACTACCTTGCCCATGGTGAGCTGCTAACACCCGCGACTCTTGATGAGCGCCGCGACGTTCTCAATGAACACTTACAAGCTCTGCACACGTTTTACGGCGATACAATGGGTGTTCGTATAGCACGCAAACACCTTGGTTGGTACTTGAATGAAGACCCGCGCTTCAACGACAAACAGTATTATCTGCTGAAGCAGCAATTTAATGCGCTTGCCACCCCAGCATCGCAACTTGATTGGATTAATGATGCCATGACGCAAGACGCTGCAGAGCGTCTGCTAGCTAAAGGAAGCCATGCTGCATGACTGAACGCGACCTGCTTTCGAACGAGCTCTCTCACCGTCTTACAGGCACTCTGGCAGACCCTGCCGCGAGCGCACCGCCTCAACCACTTAGAGAAGCGGTTGAAACGGCGATACGTCGTTACTTCGAGCATCTCGATGGCAGCCAGGCAACTGATCTCTACGCGATGGTGATGGCCGAAGTAGAAGCGCCACTACTTAGCTGCGTAATGGAACATACTGAAGGCAACCAAACCCGCGCCGCGGATGTATTGGGCTTAAACCGTGGCACATTGCGCAAAAAACTTAAGCTCTATGGATTGATTGAAGGTGACGCCCCATAAGGGGCGTTGTTGTTTGTAATTTTCGATGTTAACTCCTTGACTCTGCACACGAGCACTCTAATGGCTGATAGTACTGCTACCCCCGTCCGTCGCGCCCTTTTGAGCGTATCCGATAAAACCGGCATTGTTGAATTCGCCCGCGGCTTAAGCCAGCACGGCGTAGAACTTCTGTCGACTGGCGGGACCTTCCGACTGCTTCAGGAAAACTCAGTTCCTGTTAAAGAAGTCTCTGAGCACACGGGTTTTCCTGAAATCATGGATGGCCGTGTAAAAACACTGCACCCCAAAATCCATGGTGGAATTCTGGCACGCCGCGGTCAGGATGATGCAGTGATGGCAGAAAACGACATTGCCCCCATCGACATGGTGGTTGTTAATCTTTACCCATTTGCCGCCACTGTCGCCAACCCAGACTGCACACTGGAAGACGCCATCGAAAATATCGATATCGGCGGACCGACCATGGTGCGTGCATGCGCCAAAAATCACGCCTTTACCACCATCGTGGTAAATGCTGATGACTATGCTCGGGTACTGGGAGAGCTGGCTGCGCAAGACGGTCAAGTGAGCGCCGCCACCCGCTTTGACCTGGCCGTGAAAGCATTTGAGCACACCGCCGGTTATGATGGCGCCATTGCCAATTACCTAGGCCGTAAAGTGACTAGCGAAAACGCAACGTTTGCTCGCACTTTCAACCTGCAATTAGACAAAAAGCAGGACATGCGATACGGCGAAAACCCGCATCAGCAAGCTGCTTTTTACGTGGATCCCCAAGCAAGCGAACCGAGCGTCGCCACTGCAAAAACTCTGCAAGGTAAGCCACTCTCCTTCAATAACGTGGCCGACACAGATGCAGCATTTGAGTGCGTTAAAGCGTTTGATGAAACGGCTTGTGTCATCGTCAAACATGCCAACCCTTGCGGTGTAGCCATTGGCGCTACTGCACTTGAAGCATATGACAAAGCCTTCGCTACCGATCCGACCAGCGCTTTTGGTGGCATTATTGCGTTTAACGTGGCACTAGATGCCGAAACCGCTCGGGCAATTATTGATCGCCAGTTTGTTGAAGTTATTATCGCACCCGGCGTGAGTGATGAGGCAGTTGCTATCGTGGCAGAGAAGCAGAATGTACGCCTGCTTGATGTCAGCGCCCACTGGCCTGGCGAAACACAGCCTGCGTTTGACTTTAAACGTGTTAACGGCGGACTGTTGGTACAAGAGCGCGACCAGGGCATGGTAACCCGCGAAGAGCTGACCGTGGTTAGCGAACGCGTTCCAACGGAACAAGAACTTCGCGACCTGGGTTTTGCTTGGCGAGTCGCTAAATTCGTTAAATCGAATGCGATTGTATACGCCAAAGAGGGTCAAACAGTGGGTGTTGGCGCAGGCCAAATGAGCCGCGTTTACTCAGCGAAAATTGCGGGCATTAAAGCGGCGGATGAAGGTCTTTCAGTGCCCGGCTCGGTAATGGCGTCAGATGCATTCTTCCCTTTCCGCGATGGTATTGACGCCGCCGCAGCCGCTGGCATTACTGCCGTTATTCAGCCCGGCGGCTCCATGCGTGACCAGGAAGTCATTGATGCCGCTAACGAAGCGGGCATTGCCATGGTATTTACTGGCATGCGCCACTTCCGTCATTAATCGCCTCGTCTTGCCATAAAAACAGGCCCCCAACGGATTTTCCGATGGGGGCCTGTTTGCTGATAGCGCTGCTTATTTATAGCACTATTTATTTATAGAACTTGCGCCTGCGCTTAACCTAGATCAATACACAGATATTTTGTCTCAAGGAACTCTTCCAAGCCTTGATGCCCGCCTTCACGCCCAAGACCGGACGCTTTTACGCCACCAAAAGGCGCGGCTGCATTAGAAATAAGGCCGGTGTTAATTCCCACCATGCCATACTCAAGTGCATCGGCGACGCGCCAAACGCGACCCAGATCTTGTGAGTAGAAATAGGAGGCTAAACCATACTCGGTGTCATTAGCCATCTCGATAGCAGTTTCCTCTTCATCGAAGGGAAAAACTGCCGCCAGCGGGCCAAAGGTTTCTTCGTGAGCCACCTTCATCTTATCTGTTGCAAAGCTAATCAGCGTCGGCGTAAAGAAGTTTCCACCGAGTGGGTGCGGGTGACCACCTAGCAGCAGCTCAGCGCCATTATCGACCGCATCCTGCACATGCTCACTGACCTTTTTGACCGCCTCACCGTCGATCAACGGGCCAATGTTAATATTGGGCTCGGTGCCATTACCTACGTACAGCTCACTATTCATAGCAACCGCCAACTTCTCACAGAAGGCGTTAATAACGCTGGACTGCACCAAAAACCGGTTAGTGCATACGCATGTTTGACCAGCATTACGAAACTTCGCTGCCATGGCACCTTCTACAGCGGCATCAAGGTCTGCATCTTCAAACACGATAAAGGGCGCATTACCGCCCAGCTCAAGGGATATTTTTTGCACGTGCTCAGCCGCCTGAGCCATGAGCTTGCGGCCAACTTCCGTAGAACCCGTAAAGGTAATTTTGCGCACTTTGGGTGATTGAGTAAGTGCACTGGCAATATCCGCAGCGCTGCCAGGCACTACATTAAACACGCCACGGGGAATGCCTGCTCTTTCTGCCAACATGGCGAGAGCCGTTGCAGAAAATGGCGTTTGGCTTGCAGGCTTAACGACAATCGTACAGCCCGCGGCTAACGCGGCGCCTGCTTTACGCGTGATCATAGCAGCCGGAAAATTCCAGGGAGTAATAGCCCCCACAACACCGACAGGCTGTTTTGTCACCACAATACGCTGGTTCGCTTTAGCGGCGGGAATAGTCTCGCCATAAACACGGCGCGCTTCTTCAGCAAACCAACGTAAAAAGCTAGCGGCGTAGGCAATTTCGCCCTCTGCCTCTTTTACTGGCTTGCCTTGCTCGTAGGTCATGAGCAAGGCGAGATCATGTTTATGCTCCAGCATAAGATCATGCCACTTCAGCAGCAGATCAGCTCGTTCTTGAGCTGTCAGCGCACGCCAAGCGGGTAACGCGGCATCCGCTGCATCGATAGCGCGCTCTGTCTCAGCTTTACCTAGTCGAGGCATGTCGCCCACGGACTCACCGGTTGCAGGGTTTAAGACATTAATTTGCTCACCGCTGTCGGCGGCCACCCAGCTACCATCGATATAGGCAAACGGGCAATACAGCTGTGTTTCTTTCAGCGCTTCCATGACAGACTCCTGACCAAATATTGGCCTCACGGGCTCATTGACCTGTTCATGCTAAGACGAAACCACGTGTTTAACCAAATCTTTACAATGAAATCTGCCAAAGATTCTTAGCCAGTATTTCAACTGATTAACGTTAAGAATTCCTGCCGCGTGGCTTGATTGCTGCGAAAACTCCCCAGCATCACAGAAGATGTCATACTTGAATTTTGCTTTTCCACACCGCGCATCATCATGCAAAGATGGCGTGCCTCAATCACCACAGCGACACCTCTTGATTGGGTAACTTGCTGCACTGCCTCGGCAATTTCACGCGTCAAGTTTTCTTGGATTTGCATACGCCTAGCGTACATATCAACAATACGGGCAAACTTCGAAAGCCCGAGTACTTTTCCGCTAGGCAGATAAGCGATATGACATTTGCCAATAAAGGGTAGCAAGTGGTGCTCACACATGGAGTACAGCTCAATGTCTTTTACAAGGACCATTTCATCTGTTTGCGACTCAAATACCGCGCCATTAACAATCTCCTCAAGTGATTGCTGATAGCCAGCAGTTAAGAACTGCATTGCTTTTGCGGCTCTTTTGGGTGTATCGCGCAGCCCTTCACGGTCAGGGTTTTCACCGATTGCGGTGATAATGTGGCGGTAGTGTTGAGCAATGTCGTCGGTCATTTGAAGCCTCATCAAAACTGTACGTGCTAGCCATTGAAAAATATCTGCTCTACTAGAGCGTTTACTCAACGGCGAAATATTGCTATCGATCAATAGCTGAGAGCCGTGCGCCAATCATGTACAAAAAATATACGCGAAACAACTTTTGCACAATAAGAAACACCACACCCGGTTATTTTAACGCATCTAACCCTGCTGTGGCAGAGTGCCGCGCACCCCCCTTTGAGACTATTTAAGCTGTGCTATCATGGATCGAACTAGCCAGCTTAATTCGTAGCGCTCATCTGAGATTTCCTTATGTCATTCAAACCTGCACCATTTTTCTTAACTGCTCTATTGGGAACTGCATTGGCAACCCCCTTGTTAGCCGCTGAACAGACATTAACACTACCTAAAGGTGCTAGTGTCGGTGTCGAGGTGATCGAAGAGTTTGCTTTTAGCGACAGCCAATCGCGTTATGAAGCTATCTTACTTCATCCCACCCAAGCTGGCAGCGCCTCGCATCAGTTGCCCGAATACTGCGTTTTAGTCGCCAATGCACAGTTCACTAATGGGCGCATTCGTATTACAACTCAAGACGCAACCTGCATTGAAACACACGATGCTGAAAGCGCTATTTTCACAGGGTCATTTAGTGCCGGTGCGTATGCAGAAGACGGTCAGTACGGTCTTGCCTGTGATGAGTCGCCTTGCACCTTATCGCCAGGCCAAGCATTCGTGGTAACACTGGATGAAAATATCGATATCAACGCTCAAGATAACCCTTCAGCGGAAATTAATGCTGCTCGGCGAGAGGCTGATGGAGAAGGCGTAGCCAACCCCATCCCATCAGATCGGCCTGACCCGGATGCAAGCGCTGAAAACCCACGCTCCGTCAATCAACCTGAATAAAACCACGTCACTCATCGTCAATGGAGGCGATGCTTAATTAACTCCCGCTGCAATTGTTATGCTAGCCAAATAGGCTTTTCAAGCTGTAACAACTGCTGCTCCAGCTGGCGGATGTGCTGATCCCAATAACCGCTCTCCGCCAGCCATGGAAACGCACGAGGAAACGCTGGATCATCCCAGCGAGAAATAAGCCACGCGGTGTATCGGATAAGACGATAAGCCCGCAACGGCTCGATCAGTGACAGCTGGTGTTGCGGAAATGTTTGCTCCTCTTCATAGCCTTCAACAATTTCACTTAGCTGTGCTCGCCAGCCAGATGGATCATCAACGGGTAACAGCATCCATACATCTTGGATAGCGGGCGCCATAAGGCAATCGTCAAAATCCACCAAGGTAAATGATTCATCTCTTCCTAAAACATTGCCCAGATGACAATCACCATGCGTTCGAATCATTTGATCGCTGGCGATGGGGTGCTTTTCAAGATGACGAAGAATTTTCTGTACAACGTTGTGATAAGCGCGCTGCTGATGCTTGCTTAGCCTTTTACTCTCGATAACACGGGCCTCAGCATCATCAATATCGCCCTGCCACTCTAATGTTGGACGGTACTGAAACGCCTTTCGTGATGACACTGCATGTAACCGCCCTAACGCATTACCTAATGCAAAAAGATGCGACGGATTGTCTAGCTCAGGCGCTTGACCACTGCACTGCGGGTAAAGCGTGAAGCGAAATTGCTGGTAAGTATGGAGTGATTGGCCATGCTGATCCCGCCATGGCGCAACAACGGGCACATTTGCAGCAGCCAACTCCTGAAGAAAATCATGCTCTTCCTGAATGATCTCATCTGCCCAACGACCAGGACGATAGAATTTCACAACCCAGCGCTCACCGTCATCGTCACGAAACATCAGCACTCGATTTTCATAGCTATTAAGTGCAAACGGCTCGCCAGCCGGCCAAATCCCAACAGACTCCGCAGCAGACATAACAGTGTCCGGAGAAAGCGTACTAAACGGGTGTGGCATATACCGCTCCTGTGCAAATTAAGCCTGCATTCTATCAATTATGCACCAGAGGTGTTCGAGCAACTGCCCAAATATCGACACGTTTAGCCCCCGCACGAAGCGCTTCTTCAGCAAGTGCTTGGCAGGTCGCGCCAGTAGTAACAACGTCGTCAATGATGGTGAGATGTGATGGCAGTGGACCATTAATATGAAAGGCACCTACTAAATTTTTTGCTCGCTCTTTTCTGCTTAACGTCCTTTGAGAAGGCAGCTGTTGACGACATTCAGCCGTTAACACGGGCAGTTTGACCCGCTTGCCTAGTTGATCAGCCAACCAGCGAGACTGATTAAAACCACGCTGCCGCGCCCGGGCGCTATGCATCGGTACAGGCAAGAGACCTTCTCCCATACAGCTGGGTGATTTACTCATCATCAGCTCTACCAGCAACATGCCGGCACGGGGCGACGCATTAAATTTAAAATCATGAACTAACGCTCTTATAGGCTCTTCAAATAAAAGCTCCACCGTCGCGGAGGTAAACGCTGGAGGGTTCTCTCTGCAGTGGCCACAAAAAGATTGAACGGATGCAACGCTTCCAACAGCCAAAGGCTCTTTACACTGCCAGCAGCCATTGGCATTCCACGGCAACTGTGCAAAGCACTCCTGGCACCAACCGCCACTGGTTTGCCCGGGAGAAAGACAAAACGCGCAGTAGCCTGGCAGTCCCTTTTTGGCCCAAGTGCTTGCACAATGTACTAACCGCGTTAGGAGCATACTTTCCTCAGACTGATTTAATTAACAATTTTAGTGACACACCGTTGACATTAATACGAATGCTGTTAATATACGTCTCGTCTTCAGCGGATGTGGTGGAATTGGTAGACACGCTAGATTTAGGTTCTAGTGCCGTAAGGTGTGGGAGTTCGAGTCTCCCCATCCGCACCAATTTAAAGGTTCTTACCTTCGAAAAATTCGGTAGCTTCATGCTAACCGAATTTTTTTGTTTTACGATCCTGCATAAACCGATTAGCTGACCTCAGTCTGTTTTTGAGTTAGGTTAGCAGCTAACAACTAACAACCTTATCGCTTCCAGGATCTCTTCGATGAAACCAGTGCTCGCTGTCTTTCTCCTTGGCGTATTTTGCGCACTGTCGCCAGACACCTATTCTGCTGAAACCTATTCTGCCGAAACCTATACTACTGAGGAAGATAGCGACAGCGACCTACCCGAGTGGGCTGAAGCGCGCGTGGAGCCATTTCGAGCAAGCATTGGCAACTGGGTAGACAACACATCAAGAAACATTGACTCTTTTTTTGGTGGTGATCAATCCGCTTCTGCTGATAACAGATCTTACCTCCGCCTTGGCCAGGAAATAGACTGGATGGAAGGCGAAGGCACTAACGGTGATATTAGTGTGCGTTATCGCATCGATCTTCCTACGACAGAAGACCGCCTGCGCTTAATCATTGAAAGCGATCCAGAAGAATCACAAGGCACACTGGCTGAACAAGGCTCTGGGCGGCTCTATAACGACCAACGCGATCGCAGAACATCAACATTCGGCCTTGATTGGTTAGAAAGTAGAGACAAACGTGAGAACTGGAGCAACCGCTTTGGCGCTGGCGTCCGGCTTCGTCTGCCTCTTGATCCCTATGTCCGCTTTACCAGCGAGCGCCTGTGGGACTTAAAGGATAGCCCCTGGCAGCTAGAATCATTTAATCGACTATCCTGGTTTAACAACTCAGGTTATTCAGCACGCACCGAGTGGGATCTTGGCCGGCCATTATCCACCAATCGCCACCTGCGATTTATCACCAACGTGCAATGGCGTGAGGAAGAGGACACGCTTGAGTACAGCGAGGTAGTGCAGCTAAACCAGCGCTTAAACAGCCGTAGCGCACTTCGCTACTCAGCTATCGCCATTGGTGAAAGCCTGTCTAGCCCACGAATGACAAACTACTACCTGCAAACCCGCTACCGCAGAGATATCCATAAAGGAATACTGTTTGCAGATGTCATTCCAGAATTGCATTTTCAGCGAGAAGTTAGCTACGACCCGCGCTGGGCGATGACATTACGGGTAGAAATGTATTTCCAACGCGAGCTCCAGCGCGATCACTTCCACTTCTAGCAATCAGTGCCCCACCGCGAACGCACGATAGGCCATTGGCAGTTCTGCCAATGGCCTATTAGTTAGTTGTCACCGTTAGTAGCAATACTAATAGCAACAGCTGATTTTTAGTGATTTAAAGCCGCAACCCACCGTCGCACTCGATAATTCGCGCCGTGAAGTAGTCATTTTCAAAAATGAAGGCGACGCTTTTCGCGATGTCATCAGGATTACCCAGCCGCTTAAGAGGCACACTGGAGGAGATTCTTTCCAACATATCGGGGCGCATGGAAGCTGTCATGTCGGTTTCAACAAACCCTGGTGCTACGGTTCCAGTACGAATGCCGTAACGGGCAAGCTCTTTGCCCCAGGTAACTGTCAACGCATGAACACCTGCTTTAGCAGCAGCGTAATTACTTTGCCCCATATTTCCGGCTCGAGAAATACTTGAAATATTGACAATAACGCCCTGGTGCCCAGCTTCTACCATTTGCGTTGCCGCTTCCCGGCCGCACAGAAAAACGCCGGTTAAATTGACATCAAGCACCTTCTGCCAAGCAGATAGCGACATACGTTTTTCAACTACCCCTTCTTTTGCTTTGATAAGTAAGCCATCGTCAGTGATCCCTGCATTATTAATACAACCGCCTACCGGTCCCATGCGGGCCGCAATGTCAGCAAATGCCTGCTGCACTGACTGCTCATCAGCCACATTGGTCACAAAGGCGTGTGCTTGAATATCTTGAGACGCTAACGCTGATACCGCCTCATCCAATGCTGCTGCACTCATATCCAAAAGCGCCAAACGAGCACCTTGCTTGCCTAGCCGCTCCGCCATAGCAAAGCCCAGACCGCGGGCTCCCCCGGTAATCGCGATCACTTTATTTGTCAGGTTCATCTGATTCTCCTTAGGCCGATACTTATAAAGACTGATACTTTAAATTGCTTGCTAAGCGCTACCTATCTCGCCTCGTAAAATGGCGCTATTGTGCATCGCAGCATAGAAGTTATTGAGCGAAATATCGAGCATTAGAACACATACGTAAGCAAGCTAACCGAACGTTGGCTGCTTGTTTTCGCGAATTCTGCCACCATATTGACGAATTACGTTTGTTATGGAGTCTGTCATGCCCATTCTTCTTTTTATATCGCTGTTTACGTTAGTTGATTTTGTACTACTGTTTTCGATCGGTAGCCAAATTGGTTTATTAACCACTCTGCTTCTCGTACTGGGCACTGGTTTCATTGGACTACATCTAATTCGCAAAGAGGGTGTTTCCACTCTGGCGCGCGCGCGACAGCGCATGCAAGTGGGCGAAATTCCCTCTCAAGAACTGTTTACCGGGGCCGCTCTGATTTTCGGAGGCGCCCTACTTTTGGCCCCAGGCTTTCTCTCTGACGCGCTAGGCATCGCCTGCCTGCTGCCTAACGCTCGACAGTTAATATTTAAAGCCCTCACCTGGCTAGGCTTAAAAAGCACTGCTGACCAACAGCAGCAAGCAAGCTACGAACAGGCCCAGACATCACGCTCAAGCAGTCAAGAAGGGCCGATTGAAGGTGAATTCATTAGCCGCGATGAAACAGCAAGGCGGCGCTGAAGGCTCATCGAAGAAGAATGCCAAAAAACCACATTTTTTTATCACTTACCCCTTGAAAGGCTACGAGCAGCCCCCACTTTTGAGTCAGCACACAAGTTCGGCGGATGCACTAGCTTTCGCCATTAACATGAAGGTGACTTACCTTCACTTTTCGCGGGCAAGAGGCCCACGAAAATCTCATTTAGCTAACTGCCCTTATGGGCTTTGACGATACTCAGGAGAACGTGAGCATGAATATCCGTCCTTTGCACGATCGCGTCGTTGTTCGTCGCGTGGAAGAAGAGCAGAAAACCGCTGGCGGCATCGTGCTTCCGGGCAACGCCCAGGAAAAACCCACTCGCGGTGAAATCCTGGCGGTTGGTAATGGTCGCATTCTCGACAACGGTGACGTTCGCCCGTTGGACGTTAAAGTTGGCGACTCGGTGATTTTCAAAGACGGTTTCGGCGTTGAGAAACAGAAAATCAACGGCGAAGAAGTTCTGATCATGAGCGAAGCCGATATCTTGGCAGTCGTCGAAGGCTAAATCTCGCCTCGACTACTTACTTTTCCTTTTAAATTTCAATGTTTAGGAAATAACGAACATGGCAGCTAAGCAAGTAAAGTTCTCCGATGATGCCCGCAAACGCATGGCTCGTGGCGTTGACGTTCTGGCCAACGCAGTAAAAGTTACCCTCGGTCCGAAAGGCCGTAACGTGGTACTGGACAAGTCCTTCGGCGCACCGACCGTTACTAAAGATGGTGTATCGGTTGCTAAAGAGATCGAACTGAAAGACAAGTTCGAGAACATGGGCGCTCAGATGGTTAAGGAAGTTGCTTCCAAAACGTCTGACGCTGCAGGCGACGGTACCACTACGGCAACGGTTCTGGCTCAAGCAATTGTCGCAGAAGGCTTGAAAGGCGTTACTGCGGGCATGAACCCGATGGATCTTAAGCGCGGTATCGACCAAGCGGTTAGCGCGGCTGTTAAAGAGATTCAGGCAATGTCTGTTCCTTGCACCGACACCAAGTCGATTGCTCAGGTAGGCACAATCTCCGCTAACGGCGACAAGCGCATTGGAGAGATCATCGCTGAAGCGATGGAAAAAGTCGGTAAAGAAGGCGTCATCACCGTTGATGAAGGCCGTGGCTTCGAAGACGAGCTGGAAGTCGTTGAAGGTATGCAGTTTGATCGCGGCTACCTCTCGCCCTACTTCGTTACCAACCAAGACACCATGGCTGTCGAGCTGGAAGACCCTTACATCCTGCTCGTAGACAAGAAAATCTCCAACATCCGCGAATTACTGCCGGTGCTGGAAGCGGTTGCTAAGCAAGGTAAACCACTCGCGATTATCGCTGAAGATATCGAAGGCGAAGCGCTGGCAACGCTGGTTGTGAACAATATGCGCGGCATCGTTAAAGTTGCTGCAGCTAAAGCACCTGGCTTCGGCGACCGTCGCAAAGCGATGCTGCAGGATATCGCTATCCTGACTAACGGCACCGTGATTTCTGAGGAAGTTGGCCTGACGCTTGAGCAAGCGAACCTGGATCACCTGGGTACCGCTAAGCGCATGACGATGTCTAAAGAAAACACCACCATCATCGATGGCGCTGGTGTAGAAAATGACATCGAAGCACGCGTTAACCAGATCCGTGCGCAAATCGAAGAAACCTCTTCTGATTACGACAAAGAGAAGCTGCAAGAGCGCGTTGCCAAGCTGGCAGGCGGTGTTGCTGTTATTCGCGTCGGTGCGGCTACCGAAGTAGAAATGAAAGAGAAGAAAGCTCGTGTTGAAGATGCGCTGCACTCAACCCGCGCTGCAGTAGAAGAAGGCGTTGTACCTGGTGGCGGTACTGCACTGGTTCGCGTCATGGCTAAAGTACAAGGCCTGACTGGCGACAACGAAGACCAGAACCACGGTATCAACATGGCGCTGCGCGCTATGCAGTCTCCGCTGCGTCAGATTGTTACCAACGCCGGTGAAGAAGCCGCTGTTGTTATCAACCGCGTGAAAGATGGTGAAGGCAACTTCGGCTATAACGCGCAAACGGGTGAGTACGGCGACCTGTTCGAAATGGGTGTTCTGGACCCGGCTAAAGTAACCCGTACTGCACTGCAGTCCGCTGGTTCTGTCGCTGGTCTGATGATCACCACTGAGTGCATGATCGCTGACGACCCTGAAGAGAAAGACGCTGCTCCAGACATGGGTGGCATGGGCGGAATGGGTGGCATGGGCGGCATGATGTAGTGCGACGAGAGTCGTATAGGTAGCTTGCCTAGCGGTCTACAGACGAAGTGGTCACTAACATAACGTTAGTGACCACAACCGCGCAAGAAGCATTTTTAATAAACCCGATATTCGGGCTGTCTCAGTCCGGATATCGGGTATTACCTTAGGGTAAATACCCCTTTTCCGGTATGAGTCTGCTCGTACCTTTCGCTTTGGCGATATTCGTACACGCTGAAACATTTCCATTTTTGGGAACGTGATGTAGCGGGGATATTCGTGTCTATTATTTGACTAAGCTGCCTATCCGGTGCGAAGCCGTGTTCTGGATGGTTCCATGTATCTAAACCGTATGTAGCGGTAACGATATAAGCGGAACCTGCTGTGTAGCCAGCAGTAGCCTAGGGGCAGTGCGTCGCCGGTAACGGTGAGGTGCCAAGCGTCCTGACAATGTACTCCCCCTCTTGGGGTTCAATGCGGCCGTGAGGTCCATTGAAGATCCCGCTAGTAGCATGCGGGTGAGAGGCTAGGCTGGATCATATGACCAACGTAAGTGAACTGCTAACAAGCACCGTCAGCCGCAAGGAGCGTAAGCTACTGACACGCTCTGACCAAAAGGTATTGGGTCGGTTATCCCTCTTACATCTGGGGATACGTTACCAACAGACCTACGGTGTACTGGCAGGGTCTAAGTGATCCGTGTCCATGATGCGGAACTCGGAAACCCCGTACTATTGCCCTACCGGGCAGGCAAGCCGTGAGGCGAGCTGTTAATGGTGCGGGTTTAGGAGGCTGGAAAAAGCGAATGCCGCCCTGTAATGGGGCGGATAAGAGGTTAAACGTTCCTCTACCGGAAACGGGGCCTACGTCCAGCTGGTCTTTAATCGCGTGATAGCGCTCTAAAGCGCTCAATCATGCTGATATTACGAAGAGATAGCCGAGCAAGTTAGCGGCCTTATCTCACCCCTGCGGGAGCACATACACTCCCGCAAGGGATCAATGTATCTGTTCTCCGAAGGGCGTCTTATCGGCATTCATTCGGAGGACAGCAAGATGAGTACTGGTTTTAAACAAGTACCTGCGTTCTCCCACCCGCCTGACAGCTGGCACACCATTAACTGGTCTGCCGTCGACAGAAAGGTGAGAGGGCTACAAGTGCGGATCGCGAAGGCGACTCGGGATCAACGTTGGCGCAAGGTGAAAGCTTTGCAACGACTGCTGACCCACTCGCTGGCGGCCAGAGCATCGGCCGTCAGACGTGTTACTGAAAACCGGGGCAAGAAAACGCCCGGTGTTGATGGTGAATTGTGGAGCACTCCACAAGCCAAGTGGTTAGCGTTAGGCAGGCTAAAAAGTAAGGGCTACCGCCCTGCTCCATTACGCCGTGTCTATATTCCCAAACCGGACGGTTCACGCCGCCCACTAGGGATACCGACGATGCGGGATCGGGCCATGCAAGCACTCTATTTGCTGGCGCTCGAACCGGTATCGGAAACGGTGGCTGACCGCAACAGCTATGGTTTTCGTCCATGGCGCTCAACGGCCGATGCGATAGAGCAATGCTTTGTCAATTTGAGCCGTAAGCATTCTGCTGAATGGGTGCTGGAAGGCGATATCAAGGGGTGCTTTGACAATATCAGTCACGACTGGCTGCTGGCTAATGTCCCGATGGACAAGCAAGTGCTCAAGAAGTGGCTGAAAGCGGGATTCATGGAGTCTCACCGTCTGTATCCGACAGAGGCAGGAACGCCCCAGGGCGGGATCATCTCTCCGGTATTAGCCAACCTGGCGCTTGATGGGCTTGAAAAGGTGTTGGAATCCCATTTCGGGAAGAAAAATACCAAAGCAAGCTACAAGACCAAGGTGAACTATGTGCGTTATGCCGACGACTTCATCATTACTGGCATCTCGAAAGAGCTGTTGGAAAATGAAGTACTGCCTGTCGTTTCTGCCTTTATGGCAGAACGTGGGCTTACGTTGTCAGCCAGCAAGACCGTGGTGACGCACATCGCAGAAGGTTTTGATTTTCTCGGGCAGAACCTGCGGAAGTACAACGGCAAGCTGTTGATTAAGCCCAGCCGTAAGAACCTGCAACGACACCTAAAGAAGATCAAGGACATCGTCAGACGCAACTGCATGTCACGACAGGATGTGTTGATTCACCAACTCAACCCGGTACTGCTGGGATGGGCGAATTATCACCGTCACGTCGTGGCCAAGGAAACGTTTGGCTATGTGGACTACCGTGTTTGGAAGCTATTATGGCGTTGGAGTTGTCGACGACACAGTAATCGCCAAAAGCGCTGGGTGAAGAAGAAATATTTTCATTCGGTGAAAAGCGAGAACTGGATTTTCCAAAGTACCTTAATGCCCGGTAAGCCCGTACGGTTGCAGAGCAGCAAGGACATCCCGATTGTGCGACATACCAAGATCAGGGCGGAAGCAAACCCTTATGACCCTAGAGACGAGCAGTATTTCGAGAGCAGGCTGGAGCGCTCTTGGGAAGCGTCAACGAAAGGTCGTAAGAAACTGCAAACGCTATGGAAGCGGCAAGGTAAGCGCTGCCCAATGTGCCGTGGCTTAATCACTTGGGAAACCAAGTGGAACATTCACCACGTGGTGGAACGGCATAAGGGTGGCGGTGACGAGCTGAGTAACTTGGTGTTGTTGCACCCTAACTGTCATCGTCAGTGGCATTCGCAACAGGAGAAAAGGTCACCGGTCTCTCATCTGGGAGGCTTATAAAGGCTTGAGCCGTATGCGGGGAAACTCGCACGTACGGTTCTTAGGGGGCGGCGGTGCAGTAATGCACTGCTGCTACCCGACATGCAACCCTGAGCCCTATCGCTCTGACGTTTAACGTCGCTAAGAACCCCGCCATGGCGGGGTTCTTTTATTTGGTAATGTACCCCCCATCGCTAACGATCGTTAAAATCATGCTACCATCAGCGCCTTTATCCGGCAGCTGTAGGTCTTCATTACCGTGCTCTCCAATATTCGCATCGTACTAGTGCAAACCTTCCACCCAGGCAACATTGGCGCTACCGCTCGCGCGATGAAAACCATGGGCTTATCCGAGCTCTTATTGGTTAATCCGCGCGCATTCCCAGATGACGAAGCAACTCGCATGGCAGCAGGTGCAACAGATGTGCTTGAAAATGCCCGTTGTGTAAGCAGCCTTGAAGAAGCGGTTAGTGATTGCGTACAGGTGGTGGGTGCGAGTGCAAGGCTCCGCAGCCTACCGCTGCCGCATTTCGATGAACCTGATGACATGGCGC
>NZ_JABUZF010000248.1:18393-19001 GCF_014897885.1 Halomonas sp. 3D7M
AGAACGCCGCACAAGCGCCGGTTGCACTGGTATTCGGGCGTGAGCGCTCAGGTCTCACCAACGACGAAATACGTTGCTGCACACACCAAGTCAGCATACCTGCCAACCCTGAATACGGTATTTTAAATCTATCACAGGCCGTGCAGATTTTAGCCTATGAAGTACACCGTGCTTGGCGGAAGCGCGATGATAGTCACTTCATGTACCAACGGCCACTTGAAGCCACGCCGCCCAGCCGCGAGCAGTTTGTGCACTTCCAGGAGCATCTTGGACGCCTGATGCAGCAAAGTGGCTTTCTTACCCAGCCCCATGCCCGCACTGAAGAACAGCTTCAGGCGCTGTTCTCCCGCTCTCAGCCTAGCCGCAAGGAGCTCTCCTTACTCCGCGGCCTGCTCAGCGCTTTCGAGACGCACCTACCTGGGCAATAATCATGGTTTTAGTATAAAAAAGGGCAGCTCATGGCTGCCCTTCTTAGTCTGCTTGTTGGTTTGCGCGAAAAAAACTTAAAGCGACATCGCTGCCAACCACCCAAAAGCAATCAGCGGTATATTGTAGTGCAGGAAGGTAGGCACCACGCTGTCCCCCATATGATCATGCTGTCCATCAAC
>NZ_JABUZF010000248.1:19128-29633 GCF_014897885.1 Halomonas sp. 3D7M
ACCGAACTGCACCGCCAGCGGTACAAAAATCGCTGCGATAATGGGAATGGTTGAAAACGATGAGCCAATCCCCAGGGTAATAAACAAGCCTACCAGCAGCATAACAAACGCCGCTAATCCGCGGTTATCACCAAACAGTTCAAACGCACCTGTCACTAACGACTCGATATCCCCTGTCGCCTTCATTACTTCTGCAAAGCCAGCCGCTGAAATCATGATGAAACCGATCAACGCCATCATGCGCATACCGCTGGTAAATAGATCGTCTGCTTCACGCCACTTAAAAATGCCGCCCAGCGAAAGCAGACCAATCCCCACTAGCCCACCAATAATCATAGAGCCGGTATATAGCTGTAAACCTAACGCAGCCACAATAGCCACGCCCGACATCACCAGCCCAAACGTATGAGGTTTTGCAGGCGAGTGACCTTGGTGGGCATTAGTCGCCACTAGATCTTTATTAGTATATTCACGCTGCCCACGGTAGCTGAAAAACAGTGCTACGAGTAAGCCAATGGCCATTCCTCCTACCGGAATAGCCATTGCCATGGGCACCATGCCCCGGGTAATTTCCAAACCCAGTGACTCGCCAGCGCTATTTAAATTTGCCAGCAGAATATCATTCAAAAAGATCGCGCCAAATCCTACAGGTAGCAGCATATACGGAGCGGTTAACCCAAAGGTAAGCGCACACGCCACCGCGCGGCGGTCAAGCTGGAGGCGATTCATTACCACCAACAACGGCGGAATCAGCACCGGGATAAACGCTATATGCACCGGAATGGCGTTTTGTGATGAGATAGCCACCAAGAGCACTGCGACGAGCAAAAACACCTTTACCCGCGCCTGATGTGCCGCAGTCGCTTCTTTTCCCAACATTGTAATCAGGCGATTGGCCAGCATATCTGGAAGCCCTGAACGGGAAATAGCCACCGCAAAGGCCCCAAGCGTGGCATAAGCAAGGGCTACTTGCGCGCCTCCACCAACACCATCATTGAATGCACTGAGCGTTTCATCCAGTGAAAGACCGCCAACCAAGCCCCCAACCAGCGCGCCTACAACCAGTGCAAACACCACGGATACCCGAGCAAGCGAAAGCGCCACCATGACTAGCACAGCAAGAATTACCGCGTTCATTAAGATTCCCAGTTAGATAAGTGAGTGAGCTTACAAAAACTGGGGATTCTATCAGATCAGTGGTTTCTCGGTAGCGGTAATGACAGTAGTCATCACCACAACAATGACAACACTCAACCCTCTTTACGGTCAGTGGCTCAACTAATCTCCCTGGCATCAGGTGGCTGAATTAAAATGCTGCTTGATCCGCCCTATTGAGAAGCGCTAGGCAATCACTGGCGATTACTCGCTCTTCATCGGTTGGAATGACCCAAACGCCCACACGGCTACTCGCTGAAGAGATGCAACAGGCATCACGCTTATTGGCTTTTTCATCAAGTTGCATGCCCAACCACTCACACTGCGCCACAATACGTGCACGCACCGGTGCTGCATGCTCACCAATACCGGCGGTGAATATCAATTGATCAAGCCCGCCCAGCGCGCCAGCTAAACTGGCGATTTCCCGCGCGGCGCGATAGCAGTAAAGCTCAACAGCCTCTTCGGCTTCCGGGGCATCACTTGCAAGCAACTCGCGCATATCGCTACTTATTCCAGAGACACCGAGCAGCCCTGAACGCTTGTATAAAAGCGCTGATACGTCCTCAATACTCATTTTTTCATCACTAATTAAGTAAAGCACTACGCCTGGATCCAAGGCACCAGAGCGAGTCCCCATCGGCAATCCATCAAGCGCAGTAAACCCCATGCTGGAAGCCACACTAATGCCATCACGAATAGCACACATACTGGCACCATTACCCAAATGCGCCACCACCACCCGTGAACGGGGTGCATCATCCGGCAATACATTAGGTAGCGTGCGCTGAATATAATCGTAGGAAAGGCCATGGAAGCCATAACGTATCAACCCCTTGGCCGTCCATTCCCGCGGCAAAGCAAACTGCCGAGCCACCCAGGGCTGATGAGCATGAAACGCGGTATCGAAACATGCGATCTGCGGTACGTCTGGCAGACGCGCCATCAGTAGTTTGATAGGCGCAAGTCCATGGGGCTGATGCAACGGCGCTAAGCTTGAAAATTTTTCCAACTCGATCACGTCGTTAGCGCTTAATCTAGTCGCTTCACAGTAGGTTTGGCCGCCATGAACAACGCGATGCCCAATGGCAACCAGGGTACTTTTATCCTCACGCTGCTCAAGCCATGCCATCAACTTTGTGATGGCCTCTTCATGGTTTATTGCCGGGGTTAGGCCCAGCGCCTCCAGAGTTTGCAAACTATAGCGATGCGGGGGCTGTCCAGGTTCGCGATGCGCTAACGACACGCGACATTGCGACGTTGCCAAGCCCGAAAAATGGCCGCTGTAGGCGACCGTCAACGCCTCCTGAATTCCACCGGCAGCGTCTTCATCAGTGATATGATAAAGCGCAAACTTGACGCTGGAAGAACCACTATTCAGCACCAGTATTTCCTGCATGGTTATGCTCCTGAAGGGTTACTGAGTAGGCTCCGACGCTGATAGTCAGCGAGTAGTAACGCTAATGCACTGGATGCCATGCGCGTCAATGCATCATCCGCGCGGCTTGTCAGCATGATCGGCACCCTAGCGCCGACGACAACGCCCGCCCCCGTGGCATCCGCCAGGTGAGTCAGTTGCTTCATCAACATATTGGCCGCTTCAAGATCTGGCGCGAGTAGGATGTCGGCACGCCCTGCCACTGGCGAAATGATGNCCCCCTGCCACTGGCGAAATGATGCCTTTAGTTCTTGCCGCCGCTTCTGAGACGGCATTATCGAAAGCCAGCGGACCATCCAAGGTGCCACCGCTAATCTGGCCGCGCTCAGCCATCTTACACAGGGCCGCCGCATCAATCGTAGACGTGATTTTGGGGTTGACGGTCTCGACAGCAGAAAGGATCGCCACACGGGGATTGTCGTTACCCAATGAGTGAGCTAACTCGATCGCGTTTTGAACAATATCGCGCTTCTCAGCTAGCTTAGGATAGATATTGATTGCCGCATCCGTAATCAACAATGGTCGCGGGTAGGTTGGCACATCAAAGGCCATCACATGACTTAGGCACCGCTCGGTACGCAACCCTGTGTCACGCTTAAGCACTTCATGTAAAAGCTCATCGGTGTGCAGCGCGCCTTTCATCAACGCACCTACGTGGCCTTGACGTGCTAATGCCACCGCTTGTTCAGCAGCCGCGTGGCTGTGGGGAACATCCACCAGTTCGAATGCACTGATATCCACCTCGGCTTTTTCGGCGGCGAGTTGTATTTTCCCTTTGGGCCCAACCAGCACAGGAATAATTAAACCTTGCGCCGCTGATTCAACCGCTCCACAAATAGCACTTTGGTCTACCGGATGAACAACGGCAGTGGGCATTGGCTCCGGATGATCGGCAGCAGTTAAAATCTCATGCAACCTGCCACGCTCGGTTAAACGCACTTTGGGCAGCAACGCGCGAGGCCGTTGGATTTTTTTAATCGGTGCCAATACGCTAGCGTCACCTTCAATAACCGTATCACCGCGTTGATTTTCGCAACGGCAGGCAAAGGTGATCCTATGATGCTGATCGTCTTTTTCAATAGCCCGCACGGAGACCCGCAGAACATCCCCCAGCCTTACGGGGGCCTTAAACTGCAACGACTGGGTAAGATAGACCGTGCCCGGCCCAGGCAGCTGCGTTCCCAGCACAGTGGATATCAGCGCGCCGCCCCACATGCCATGAGCAATGACTTCCTGAAAACGGCTGCTCTTAGCAAAGTCGCTGTCGACGTGTGAAGGATTAATGTCACCTGACATCACAGCAAACAGTTTGATGTCCTCCATGGTCAGGCGTTTTTCTAGGTGGGCTTCATCACCGACCGTTATTTCGTCATAGGTGCGATTTTCAATTAGATCATTAGCGTCATTGGCCGACATCGAGTGACTCCTTTAAACCACGTCCTTAAACTAGGAAACTTCCTTAATCACCCATACGTTAGAAGCGAATATGGTGACCTGCATCTACATAGTGGGTTAAACCCGTCAGTGACGCTCCAGCATCAGAGGCGAGATAAACGACGGCATTGCCGACAGATTAAGAAGTTCGTCGGTATCATCCACACTTAGCTGCCCTAACTTAAGCATTTTTTATGTCGTTTAAGCGTCACTAACAGATACGAATCATTTGTGACACAAGCTTACGACTTTAGTCAAAGCACACTTGTTGCTTTGCAACATACTACCTAGTATGCCGCCCTCAACTTATTACCGACACTGCTAATTCGTCCGACAGTTGATAGCTTCTAAAAAAATCTGACCCGTGAGATAGTTAGTTAACGCGTTAACAAACTACAGAACAAGGGACGTAAAATGGCATTGACGCGACATCGCACACTACTCCTTATCATGCTAGCAAGCGTGGTTATTTCCACTGCTATGGGGCTTCGCCATGGTTTTGGGCTTTTCCTTGAGCCGATGAGCAGCGATTTCGGCTGGGGGCGCGGCGTGTTTGCCTTTGCCCTTGCAGTTCAAAACCTAATTTGGGGGCTCTCTCAGCCTTTCACCGGTGCGCTGGCTGACCGTTTTGGAGCGGCGAGAATTATTGTCGTAGGAGCCATTTTGTATGTGACGGGGCTGTGCTTTATGAGCCTTTCCACCAGCGCATTAGGCATGACTCTAAGCGCTGGATTCCTCATTGGTTTAGGCCTATCCGGCACTACATTTTCAGTAATTTTGGGCGCAGTGGGACGCGCAGTACCCCCCGAAAAACGCAGTATGGCGATGGGCATTGTCAGTGCCGCTGGCTCTTTTGGACAATTCGCGATGTTACCCGGCACACTGGGGCTAATTGAGTGGCTTGGCTGGTCAGCAGCTCTTCTAGCGATGGGCGCCATTGCCGCGCTGATGATTCCCCTGGGGGCGATGTTAAAAGACCGCCCAAGCCCCAGCGCACTGGGCGACTTAAGCTTACGCGACGCGCTCAATGAGGCGGTCGGCCAGAAAGGCTTTTGGCTACTGTGCCTCGGCTTTTTCGTCTGCGGCTTCCAAGTTGTATTTATTGCTGTCCATCTACCTGGGTATTTATTCGATAACGGTCTGGCTATTCAGGTGGGCACCACGGTGTTGGCACTGGTTGGTTTGTTCAACATTGTGGGTACCTACACGGCAGGATGGATGGGAGGAATTTGGTCAAAACCGCGCCTACTTAGCTGGCTATACTTAATTCGCGGCGCGATAATTGCCGCTTTTGTCATATTGCCACTGACCTCTACCAGTGCTTATTTATTTGGTATCGCCATGGGCCTACTATGGCTCTCAACCGTGCCGTTAACCAACGGCATTGTGGCGTCTGTATTTGGTGTTCGCCATTTATCCATGCTGGGCGGCATTGTATTCTTATTTCACCAGCTAGGATCATTTATGGGTGTCTGGCTTGGCGGATATCTTTATGATCTCACTGGCCATTATGACACTGTCTGGAAGATTGCCATTGTGCTCTCACTGGTCGCCGCTGGTCTGCACTGGTTTATTAGCGAAAAACCACTGACACGAAACATCACTCCTCAGGTGGCCTCATGAAACCACTAACAGCGTTTGCACTGTTGATAGCATTAGCAATGCTACTGCTGGGCGGAGTGGTGCTAGCCTGGTGGGGCTGGCACTCTTTAGATGGCTCGCTGCTGCTATTTGGCAGCAGGCTTTGCTGAGAAGCCCCAAATCCTGAGCTGAGTCACGCTGGTCACTATTTTTTTACTTTACACTCGCCGCTTAAAGGCACGCTTACTAGACACCTGCCAATTCATAACAACCATTTATAAGCCCCGGTGAAAATAAACGCTCAATGAATATCGTTACCTCGCTAGCACACCAGCTTAAAGACAGCCTTAGAGACCTATTACCTGTTGTCCTGGTTATGGGCTTTTTTCAGATTGTCGTCATACGCCAGCCGCTACCCGATTCACTCGCCCTTTTAGATCTAGTGCTAGGGCTCGTGTTTGTCGTAATGGGACTGACTTTATTTATCAAAGGCCTCGAACTAGGACTTTTCCCACTAGGCGAAAATCTAGCACGCGCTTTTGTGCAAAAGGGATCGGTATTTTGGCTGCTGCTATTTGCGTTTGCGCTTGGTTTTGGTTCAACCGTTGCTGAGCCGGCACTTATTGCCGTCGCTGCCCGCGCAGGCGAAGTGGTCTCAGAAAGTGGCTTAATTGCGAATACTAGCGATGCCCAGGCTTCTTTCGCTTTTACCCTTCGTATGGTGGTGGCCGTTTCTGTTGGCACTGCAGTCGTTGTCGGTGTATTGAGAATTTTCAAAGGCTGGCCTCTACACCTGATGATTATTGGCGGCTATATCATTGTCTTATTGCTGACACTGGTGGCTCCTAGCGAGTTAATCGGTATTGCTTATGATTCCGGCGGTGTTACCACGTCAACAATTACTGTTCCGCTCGTTACGGCGCTAGGCGTGGGGCTCGCATCGACGATTAAAGGACGAAACCCAATGCTGGATGGCTTTGGCCTTATTGCTTTTGCATCAGTCATGCCCATCATTTTCGTGCTGCTATTCGGCATTTTTGGCCTCAATTTAGTCGCAGGGAGCTCTTGATGAATTTAATCACTACCTTTTGGGACACTCTGCGAGACATTTTGCCCATTGCTGCCATTATTTTTGGCTTTCAGTACATTGTAATTCGCAAACCCATTAAGCGCTTACCGCAAGTATTGGCTGGCTTTTTCATGGTGTGGGTTGGACTGTCGCTATTTCTTGTGGGCCTTGAGCAAGCGCTCTTCCCCATGGGGGAATTAATGGCCACCCAGCTAACTAATTATGATTTTTTGCCTGCTGTTGCAGAGGGAGCTCAACGACACTGGAGTGATTATTACTGGGTATATATATTTGCTTTCGCGATTGGTGCGAGCACGACCATTGCCGAGCCATCGCTTATTGCTGTCTCAATTAAGGCTGGCGAAATTTCAGGCGGAACCATAGACCCATTTATGCTGCGTCTTGCTGTGGCGTTAGGTATGGCATTCGGTATCACTCTTGGTGTATGGCGTATTGTGATGGGTTGGCCACTCCAATGGTTTGTTTTTGCTGCTTACTGTTTAGTGATTATTCAAACCCTGCGCTCACCTAAATCGATAATTCCCCTTGCTTTTGATTCCGGCGGCGTTACAACCTCGACCATTACCGTGCCCATTATTGCAGCACTAGGATTGGGCCTGGCGTCATCAATACCCGGCCGAAGCGCTCTGATGGACGGTTTCGGCATGATTGCTCTCGCCTGCTTGTTTCCCATTATTACGGTGATGGGATATGCACAGATTGCTCAGTGGAAAGATAAACGCAAGCAAACCACTGATAGCCTCTCTTACAGCCAAGCTCCGTCGTCTACTAAAGGAGATAAAAATGCGCTTTAAACTGATTGTAGCGTTAGTTGAGGATGAACTAAGCGACGATATTCTTCAGGCCGCTCGCGATGCCGGCGCTACCGGGGCAACGGTAATCAATAACGCTCGCGGTGAAGGTCTCAAAAAAGCACGGGGTATTTTCGGCATGGAAATTACCGCCCAACGAGATGTGCTGCTTTTTTTAGCTGAAGAGCACATCAGCCGACATATTCTCCAAGCCATCGCTGACGTTGGCGAGTTTGACGAAACATCCGGCACAGGTATTGCGTTTCAGATCGATGTAGAAGATGCCCTAGGCGTAACGCATCAAATCAAATCTCTTTCAGAAACGCTAAATCAGCCCTTAGGCTAAGGAACTTAAAATGTCGAACGTCAAAGCCAATATGACAGAGCGCACAGTAAAAGATGTCATGCATTCTCGCTATGTGACGGCAGATGGATTATTAACGGTTGCGGATGGTATTACCTTAATGCGCCAACACAAAGCCAGCGTTATCATCATCAATCGGCGTACTGAGCTCGACGAGTTAGGCATCGTATTACCCTCTGATATCGCTAAGAAAGTCCTCGCACCTAACCGCCCTGCCGAACGTATCAATCTGTATGAAATTATGAGCAAACCTGTTGTTAGCATTCGCACCGAGATGAACGTCCGCTACTGCGCTCGGCTTTTTGATCAATTTGGCCTATCACTCGCGCCCGTTATTGATGCAAACCAACAAGTATTAGGCATCGTTGATTACCACCAAATGGTACTAGGATGGCTGACTAACTCTTGATGTGGCCAATCCCACGATGACACCATAAACGTATTAATACGCCGTGCCTGGGTGGAAACAACAGAGTCAGGAAAAAGCAGCAAGACGCTACTAGCACAATGATTAGCCAACCATACTGCTTGGCCATTATTTCTTTCTCCTGTGCTAGGATCCCAATAAGTACAGCTGTAGCTCAACAAAAAAGCTTTATGCAAACAGTTTAGCCATGGCTAACAATTATCTAAAAAAATGCGCTACCATCACTAATTAACGTTTCCACTAACCTTGATAAATTTTGCCAATGAGTGAATACCAACAGCAACACTCTCCTACCGCATACGGCCAAGATGGAGATGCGCTACCGCCAGTGGAACAGCATGCGCAGCAGTATGAGACGGTGCGTAATGCCCACGAAACGGAACTGATCGAAGATTATGTCGAGTTAATTGGCGACTTATTACGCCACCGTGGAGAAGCGCGCGCAGCCGATATCGCTACTCGAATGGCCGTTAGCCAAGCGACCGTCTCTAAAATGATTCGCCGCCTGAATGAGCTGGGCCTAGTGACAAGCAAGCCCTATCGCTCGCTCTTCTTGACCGAAGAAGGCCAAAAAATGGCCGAAATTTCCCGGACGCGTCACGATGTAGTGCTGCATTTCTTGCGTGCCCTTGGGGTCGATGACAGTACAGCGCGTATTGATGCAGAGGGCATGGAGCATCATGTTAGTGATAAAACACTCACGATCATGCAGCGCTTCACCGAGCAACAGCGAACATAATTACGCTACTGAATTCACTTGATGGGTACAGCTGAGAGGCGATTCACTTGGGCTATTCGCCCGTTCCAGATCATCTCAATATGAGTGGTCTGGATAATATCCAGGATGAACTGCGGCGTCATTAACGCCCAGCAAGTGGCTCCTGGTTGCCGAACAGAATGGTAACGCAAACCGGTACGTTGCTCTTTGCGAAGCTCTCTGCCTAACGTGCGCGCTGCTCGATAATCGTCGGCATCATAAATGGCATGGGATGGCTGAAGCGCCAAGCCATCACGACAGGCTTTTTCATTAAATAGGCACTTAAGCCCACGGAAGATAAACCGTTCAAAATGTAACGATGGTACGTTTTTCCAATAGATTTCCTGATGGTGCCTCACTTCACTGATTGCCGTTGGTTGTGCATCCGCAATGTAAAGCACACCAAAGCTGCCGTCGCTAAAGCGAGAACCCTCCGGATTAACGTGGGTAAAAGGTGCTGTCGCATAAGAGCATCCTCGGATACCAAAGGGAATCTGGTTGTGAGGAATGAGTCCCAAATCACCAGCCTCGTTACGCAGCCTTGGGTTCGTCAGCGCCTGCAGGGCATAAAGCGCTTCAAACTCATCGAGGCTCGCAACATCGTCAAACAGCCCAATGGGAGGAAATTTACTGTTGACTAAGCGATACCCCACTACCTCTTTCGATTGACAAAGGGGCAGCGAACCTTCGCTTATTCCCGCCGAATCTACCACTGAGCACCTCGCAAGCTATCAATACGCTTGAAGGTTTCATAAAGTGCTGCGAAATCTCCAGTACCGATCACTTCAAGCGGCGTACGCCCGTTAAAGTAAGGATTGTGATTTGCCATAGAGACGAACCCGTAAACATTATCAGGGTTTTCAAACAGCATTCGCAGTGCCGCATGAATATTGAGCAAATAACTGATTCGTGCCAATTGATCACTGTCTAACTTGATCTCAGCTAAATCTCCCCGCCGCGCGCGGGCATAGCTGCTGTGGGAGACGCGTAGAATAGATTCGCCCTGCTCACCTGTCGCCCGCCATTTATCCAAAATACGCACAGCGGCTTTCAAACCAGCCGCAGCGGCGGCCTTGTCCTGAATAACATTGCTGGCTGTTTGCATAAGCACCTCGTACCCTGTACGCATCCACCTATCCATAGATACTAAATCAAAAGATTTGTGTCTGCAAAGACTGTGCCTGTCAATACCGTATCTACAAATACAACTTGATTCATAAGACTATCCACCTCAAAGCGTAGCCTTAGACTTATCAGGCACCTACGGATGAAGACGATAGTCTGCTGCTCTCTAAAAAAACATTAAGTAAAAAAAATGCCTCGCCGAATATTTTCTTAATATTCGGCGAGGCATTTATAAAAACAATACTCGACTACCGCTTATCTATTACCATCCACTATTCACCAATCACCAATCACCAATCACCAATCACCAATCACCAATCACCAATCACCAATCACATAACTT
>NZ_JABUZF010000248.1:29686-31363 GCF_014897885.1 Halomonas sp. 3D7M
CCGAGGAGTAACGCCAACCTGTACGTTGCTGAATAAGATTTAAAATAATAACACAACAGATAAGCTAAAAATCTCTCTGAAAAAGTCAACTCTTTTTCTAAAAACAACTTTAGCGCTTTTATTGGGGGGAAATAGCCTTTAGCTAAAATTATAATGAAACTCCTCTTCGAATTCTTTTTCATTTTATTCAACTGTCCTCCCATCACTCGCCTTCGTTTTTTAAGAATATCCTTTACATTTGAGCGTGCTGGATGGTTAACAATAACCTCCTGGGCGTATTCAACAGGAATCCCTTTTTCGCTCGCACGCACTCCCCATTCATTGTCACCACCAGACATGAGGTTATCGTTAAAATATCCAACTATTTCAAAGTTTTTTGACCACGTCATCATATTAGCAGTCACCGCTCCTCCCCGCTGAGCATAGCGTTCTTGATCAAATCCAAAGGCCTTTTCATAAATTTCAACAAGCGTCAGTTTTTCAGATTTGAAGAAAAGCTCTACTTTACCAGCAACGCGTTCTGCACCTTTATCGAGTCGATTAATAGCTGTCTCCAGCCAATAAGGATCTGGGATACAATCAGAATCAGTAAACGCAACTATTTCACCTCGAGAAATCTTTAATGCGGCATTTCTTGCTGCATATGAGCCTGGTTTCGCTTCTTTGATCATGGTGAAGTTGTTGGGTAAGTAAAAGTCCGCTGGCGGAGAATCATCAGAGGCATTATTGACAATAATGACTTCAAAATTGTCTTGAGCAATCGACTGGTTCTCTAATGCAACAACACACTTTTTTAGACGTGACCAGTCATAATACGTCGGTATAATCACAGAAACCCTTGGAAAACCAACTCGAGCGCCAACATTGGCATCGTCACTTACCTGCCTGCTTTTTATACCTTTTTCATAAAATGACATGTCGCATCCCCATAAAATCATTGAGAAGCTGGCTTTATTCTCTATTCAAACTACGTACTCATTTTGTAGTTACATTCATTCAGGCATGGCTGGTTACTTCGAGGCGACAGCTGTTACGCAGATGAGAGGTGACGCGTTCACACTCTCTGCCATCGTTCATAGCGGCATGGCGAGCTACAAAAGTTGCTAAGCGCTGGTGATGGACCTTTTTAGTCAAGGAGTCCCAGGCTTCAGGTAAATGCTCCCAAGATTCGATTACCGGACCTGGCGCATCAGCAAGATAATCTCCATAAACTCCTACATCGAGGTTGAGATAATCATCCAGGTCAGGTGCCATCAAAATGATGGGGCGATTCAAACAAGCATAGTCGAACATCAAACTCGAGTAGTCCGTGATAAGTACATCCACGGCCGGAAATAAAGCATTTACATCTGGAAATATACTGACAGGCGCTTCACGAATACTCGCATTCCCCTCCATTAACGCTTGTACACCGCTCATTTTCAACGAGGTGTGCCCGCGGATGAGTAATAGTACTCGATGCTTTTCAAGCCATGGTAGTAATGCTTCTAGGCGTTCTCCTTGAGACACATCAAGCCCCCCTTTGCCTTGCATTCTAAGGGTCGGGGCATATAGCACCACCTTGTCGTACGCCAATATATCGATGCCAGCCTGTTGCAATAATGTTGACGCATTTTCTTGGAAAGCATTCCAGCGAGGATAGCCAAGGGCAGTGTAAGCGTTCATCCTACGACGTAG
>NZ_JABUZF010000244.1:0-2868 GCF_014897885.1 Halomonas sp. 3D7M
CATTCTGGGTGAGCACATAGCTCAGACATCCACTCTATCGCGTTGCCCCAGGGGTCATCGCAAAAGCCCAAGGCGACCTCTTCATCGACCATGACCTGAAACTGTTCGTGCCAAGCCGCAAACAGGGTTTCTTCGCGAGCAGTGGTGGTGTAGTGCAACCTACCGGAATCGGCATCTTGCTCAATGGTCAGCTTCGGTGCGATAGGAAGTGCCGCCAGCAGCGCCTGTAGCGATACCAGCGGCGTCGCCATATCTTCTTCGGCGCTCAACAACTGGTCGGCCAAAGTGGCACCAGGATTTTCAGCTAGAGCTGCCAGGAATTCGAGCTGCTCTTCATCCAAGTCGCCCTGGCGAACCAAGCGGCGGTACCAGAAGTTAGCTCGCTCTTTGGCCTCTTCCTCATGACCTTCATGCAGCAGCAACATGGCTTCAATGTAGGCTAGCGTCGGTGAATCCGGTAGCGCCTGCTGGGCTTTCACGAACGCAGCGCGGGCGCTGTCTAAGTCGTCGTTATCCAGGTGCATTAGGCACAACCGCTCAAGCGCCACGCCACGTAAAAACAGTGGGCCACGCTCCATAACGTCATCAAGCAGGTCAGCACGCTTGCGGGTAAAGCCACGCTCTTGATAGATATCTAACAGAATTTCAAACGCAGGTTCGGCCTGCTCCGGCAAGCGCGACCAATCACTGCCGTCGAACAGTGACTCAAGAATCTGCATTGAACGACCGGTTTGACCACTTTCAGCAGCAATTAACCCGGCTTCTAATAACGCCTGGGCAGGTGCTTGCTGGCTTTCCAGCGCCGCTTTTAGCGTTGCGCCTTTCCACTCACGCAGGGAAAGCATCCACATCATCTGCTCAGGGATATCCGTGGGGAAGTCAACGCGGTAGCAGCACTGTTTGAATTTACGTCCTGAATCACACCAGCAAGGTTCGTTGCGCCCTGGGGTAGCCAACGGTTCGTTCGCAAAATTAAGCCGTTCTAGCGGCGTTTGCGACCATAAAATAGGCGCAAGCGCCTGGGCAGTTGCCACATCGCCATTAAACGAATCTGCGCCTTCGGCACGTACCCAGGTCATAAAATCGGGGTAGTGTTCCTGTTTCCTAATTGCCGAGAGTGCCCCAGAGGCAAATCCCAGCAGTTGATCGACCCATACCGCCAGCATTGCCGTCTCCACTGTCTTCAAAACGCGATTGAAAAGCGCAATAGTCTAGCATGACAGGCGGCGCTCCCGCAGCGGCAATTAGTTAGCGACTACGCGCCCAGGCTAGCAGTGGCTCGGTGCGGCTATGCATATCAAGACGCGCTTGCAGACGCACTAAGTTCCAGTAGTGCCCATTCAGTGCCCGGGAGAGCAGCAAAGTATCCGCAGGCGGTTGCAGGCGATCCATGGCAGCCCACACTTTTGGTGTTAACTCACGCAGTCGGCGGTGTACCCGCACGTCGCTGAAGTCCTGCTCGCCAGGTAAGAATAGTGGTGACACGCACTCAGCGGATTCTCGATAAAGCGCCAGCGGTGCGCCCTGCCCCTGGCGGCCGCCCATTTTCATTAACGCCTCATCCATGGCCATCGGGTCTTGCGCCAGAGTGGCATCTAATAGCTGAATCATGGCTTTTAGGCGCGCTTCGGGCACGGGAATTACTGCACCAAAATCGTAGATGATCAGGCGACCTTCCGCATCCGCCGCGAAGTTACCGGCGTGGGGGTCGGCATGCAGCTCACCGTAGGTAAACAGCTCCTCGGTAATCCAATCAGCCAACGCCACGGCCACTTTCTGACGAGTGCCATCATCGGTGCTTTCTATATCCCGCAGCGGTGTACCGCCTACAAAACGCATAGCCAGGACGTGCTGGCCAGATAACTCAAACAGTGGTTCGGGTATGACCAACCGAGGATTATCCTGATACCGCTCGCGATAGCGAGCCAGCGCCCGTGCTTCGGCGTGATAATCCAACTCTTCACGCAGCCCCGCAGCCAACTCTTCAAACAGCGCATCCAAACGCGCTTGGGGCACTTTGAACCAGCGGCCCAAGCTCATGATCCGTTTGACCTGCTTAAGATCGCTTTCCAACACATCCGCAAGCCCAGGGTACTGCACTTTCAGCACCACGGTTTCACCTGTATGGGTGACCGCTTTATGCACCTGCCCCATGGAAGCGCTAGCAAACGGGCGCTCCTCTATATCGCTAAAGTAGTGATCAATATCGCCGTATTGCAGTACCAACGCTTCACGGATACGCGGCCAAGGCATTGGCTCTGCTTGACGCTGCAAGCGAGCAAGCTCATTAGCCAGGTCGGGGGGCAGCAGGTCATCCCACTGGGACATAATTTGCGCCAGCTTCATGGCAGGGCCTTTCAGCTCCGAAAGCCCTTCAAACAGCGCTTCACCCAGCGCCCGCCAATCCGCTTGGCCACCTAGACGAGTTTTCAGCAGCGCCCCGCCCGTGCGGGCACCCAGACCCAATAAACGTCGTGTTCTGCCGCGTTCGCGCATGGAAATCGCCTCATTAATTGCTTTTTGACAGCTTACTTAATTTGTTAATTTTATACAAAAACTATACAAAGAAATAAATCCATCCATTTACAAAACAACTCACTCGCCATCTAACACACAAGCTAGACGCTAACCTGTTGCGGGTTCTGCTAAGATGGCAACTTGTTGTTATCTGACAGGGCTAGACACTGTATGCGCTTGATTATCGCCGAGAAACCCAGCCTTGCACGGGCCATAGCCGACGCACTGCCCGGCAGCGCAAAACGCCAGGATGGCGCTATGATTTGCGGCGACACCACCGTCACTTGGTGCCTAGGCCACTTGCTAGAACAAGCCCCCCCCGAAGCCTACGACCCTGCCGATAAACAGTGG
>NZ_JABUZF010000244.1:3040-4829 GCF_014897885.1 Halomonas sp. 3D7M
TTTCACTATGAACTTTGAATCTTACAAGTTTATTACCTATATTATGTGAAATTTTAGAGAGGCACCTCCCCCCTCTGTCAGCCAGTTGAAGCCTAGCGGCTGTGAAACTCTGAAGAGGCGATGCGATACGAGGTTCCAATGAGGCACTTCGATGAACGCCGGGAAGCTATCCTCAAGAAACTGCTCCCAGCTCATAATTTCAGAAGTGGCTAAAGAAGAAACAATCTTGTTGCAGCATTGTACGACTGTCGAAAGAAAGCCCGACAAGCAGGTCGTCTACTGGTGAATGCATCTGAAGACCTGATTGATGGAGCTCACAAGCAAAGCACGACGCTCGCAAAACCGAGTGCCACGATAACCGAGAGCTTAAACGTGAGCTCTGTCCAGTGAGGGACGAGAACGAATGATCAGCACCTCAGATCGCCAACAAGCTATTCAGCTGATCGATGAAGCCCGCACTGCGGGGTCAAAGCTTCGTACCGCCTGTGTTGCGCTGGTTGTTGGCACCAATACTTACTTTCTCGGAGTCGTTGTTCCGCACCTGCAAGTACCGGACAGATTACTTAACTGATGGTTATATCGATTTGTCAGCAACGCGTGGTCGGCTTCGTGCAGTGTTACAACCACAATCATCGTCACAGCGCTATCCCGCCGGCGGAGCGCCACGCTGATCAAGATGTGACCGTTCTGGCCAGGTGTTATGCGATTTATGCCGAAGCGCAGAAAACCAGGGCTGTGGAGCGGGTCTACGCGCACCTGCACGCCGCGCAAGACATCTTGGCTGAATCCAGATGCAGAAGAACTGGTGTACCAGCAGAATCAGCAATTATAAATGGCATAACCGTGTCTACCAATCACCACAGGCGATCCCAGATGTCACTCATTCTTTGGGAAATACCGGATTTTTTTATAGATCAAAAATTTCAAACTAAAAATATTCGCGGCTGCAAAAAAGTAGCGATAATTCCTGACACAGGTAGATCTGTTGGGCGCATGCCTCTGCTCTATAGAGAAGACGGAACAGGCATTACTGTAGCTAATAACTGGCTAATCCATTTAAAAGTCAACTTAAATAAAAAAGAGGTTAATACTCAAGCGCAGGGCTTACTTCATTATTTTACGTTTCTTGAGAACATAAATTATGTCTGGGACTTTATGCCTGCAGCGGTCAGACAGAGGCCCACCTATGCATTTAAAAAACACTTAAGAGAAGCTTTCAAGAATAGAGTTATAGCTCGAAGCACAGCAAACAGCTACATGTCAGTCGTGATAAGGTTCTATAAGTTTTACTTGGCTAGAAATCATCAGTTTGAAAACCCTCCCTTTAACTATGAATTTGTTAGAGTTGAATTACCCGGTCGACATGATTTTATGAACAATAAAATCTTACATGTTGACTCTACGGATCTCCGCTTACAACTTCCGAAAGATTACAAATTCAATGGGCTTGCACGGAGCCTGGTTCCTCTGAGTACAAATGAGTGGAGCCTGCTAGATGACTTTCTAAAGTCAGGTAGAAGAGGAATAGTTAAAAAAACAAGTGGAGCTGTTAGTGTACCTCTATCAATTGAGTTCAAATTAGCTGTCTATCTAGCTCGCTTTTCGGGTCTTAGAAGAGAAGAAATTATCACCCTAAGATCAAAGCAAATTTATCGACCTGACAAAGAGCAGTTATCAAAAAAATACTTAACTCATACTGAAGGATTACTACTTGATCAAAGGCTGGGTGTAAGTACAAAAAATGGAAGTATACGGCATGCAGAAATTCCTTCAGAATTAATGAATGAAT
>NZ_JABUZF010000245.1:0-1850 GCF_014897885.1 Halomonas sp. 3D7M
TACGGGCGTAGCCGCTCGGGGGTTGGATATTGGTGAGCTGAGCCGAGTGGTGAATTACGATTTACCTTTCCAGCCAGAAGAGTACATCCACCGCATTGGCCGCACCGGCCGCGCGGGTGCCTCAGGTGAAGCCATCTCTCTTGTCGACATCAGTGACTTTAAAAATCTTTGTGCGATTGAAAAGCGATTAAAAAACATTATTGAGCGCAAAGAAGTTGAGGGCTTCCCGGTTAAAAAAGCCGTCCCCGCTTCCAACTTGAACCATGTTAAAAAAAGCAGTCGTTAAGCTTTAACAAAGAAGCTCATCTCTTACAAAAGTGAGCTTCTTGATCGCATACATTTACGATGCGGGTAAAAACGCATCTAACAGCTCGGCATTGGTTGGATATTTATCCAATAACTCAAGCAACTTCTGCGCGCCTTCTACTGGCTTAAGATGTGTCAACGCTCGACGCAATGCGCGTACTTTTTCAATATCTTTCGCATCAATCAACAGCTCTTCTCGACGGGTACTGCTTTTGGCAATATCTATCGCCGGGAAAATCCGTTGATTCGCCACTTCCCGTGATAGCACGATTTCCATATTGCCCGTGCCCTTAAACTCCTCGAAAATCACCTGATCCATACGGCTTCCCGTATCCACCAGCACGGTAGCCAGAATGGTGAGCGATCCTCCGTTTTCGATCTTTCTCGCGGCACCAAACAGTTTTCGCGGTATTTCCATCGCACGGCTATCCAGCCCACCCGACATCGTACGACCATTGCCGCGCTGCTCGGCATTATGAACGCGCGAGAGCCTAGTAAGAGAATCGATCACAATCATCACATCATGTCCCTCGCCCGCCTGCTTACGCGCCGTCTCAAGAAGCTTATCGGCCATATGCACATGGTGTGCGTAGCTTTCGTCTGAAGACGATGCATGTACGTCTGCCGACACACTGCGCTTAAAATCGGTCACTTCTTCAGGGCGCTCATCAATCAGCAAGGCATACAGCTTTATGTCAGGATACGCTTCTGCCACGGCCTGACAGATATGTTTTAACAGCGTCGATTTGCCAGAGCCCGGCGGCGCAACAATCAATCCGCGTTGCCCCATCCCAATAGGCGTAATCAAATCCATCGCGCGCACACTACGCTGCGAAGAGCCAAGCTCTAAAACAATGCGTGGGCTAGGATGAATCGCCACGCCATTTAAAAAACGTTTTTCGGGATCATCAGGAAATTGATCTTCAACTTCGTCGGCGGGCTTGGCATCTATCTGCCTTCTCGTTTTCAAACTGAGTGTTTTTCTCGCCATAATATCGGTGAATCGCCTTGAATAGCCTGGATTAATAGAATAACTGCATCTGAGCGCTTCTTCGTTGAATGGCGCATTGGGTGGTGGGCTACGATAAGGCTCTTAGACGACTTGTAGCTCTTTGGCGACGACATCATCACCGCGTGTCCAATGCGCCGCTAATACAAAATTTAGCAGCAAACCCCATATGGGTCATGCCCAATTTCTTACGCAAAGCAGCGACATCAACCAGCTCTGGCAGATGCGTTTTAGCCGCAGCGTTGCGCCCGTGATTAAGATCAATGGCTCTTCTTGCAAACCCTGAGCAATACTTCCGAGGAACTAGCCATGATGCTTCTCCAATGCGGCATTAACAAGCATATTGACCAACTTGGAAAACGCATCTCAATCTACTTCTGAGAGATTTTCGCGCTCGAACACTCGCTCCGAGAAGTATGAACCGGCTCCCCTCATTCCTATTATTTCCGCCCCACCTCAGCCCCGTAATTCCAGAACCACTCTGCCCCGTCATTCCAGAGCCACCTCAGCCCCGTCATTCCCGAGTGGGGTTATC
>NZ_JABUZF010000249.1:0-8145 GCF_014897885.1 Halomonas sp. 3D7M
GTGGTGGCGGGCGCGGCTGTTATCTTTCTCGTTTAATGGCGCATGGTTTAAAAACAACGGCGACGTGGCCGGTAATTGGGTGGTGGCATACACCACCCAGGTATCTAGTGCAGGCCCCAGCGACTGCACCAGCTTCAGTTGCTCAGGCGCTTGATTTATGACCTCTTCAGCGCAAATCCCGGCCTCAAAAGTACCCGCTAGCAAGCCTTCTGCCACGGCAACCGTCGTGGGTGCCTCGATAATATCGCCAAAGCTGCTTAAATCCGTGTAATGGCGGGTAGCTGGTTGAATAGCCACATGACGAGGGGTGGCAATACTACGCTGAGCAACTAACGCTAAAGGCTTGCTGCCGGCAATAAAGACATCAACCGGATAGGCGCGGTGCATATAGCGGCCCACGCAATCGCTGTGGGCAAAGTGAGCAGTGCACTGGAGCAGATGGCTTACTCGCCCCTCAACCAGCGCTTCAAACGCCTCTTCAAACTGTTCGAAAAGCTGAAGATTCGTGGATGGCTGACCATGCTTCGCTAAATAGCGCAGAGCAATTAATTCATGATTGTTGCCGCTAGGGCCGAGGGTGGCAATTTGCACAGCGAGTTCCTCAGACGATTGTAAAACTTAGCGTAAGGTAGGCTACATAGCCGCCCAGTAGCGCGGCTCCTTCCCAGCGAGATAACCGCATGCCTGTGTAAAGAAACAGTAGCAATACGCCTGCTGCTCCGAGCATCACCCATTGGTCAAACTGACTTACTCGCTCGGCAATAGGCAGGGGCTGTAGAAAAGCTGATATACCTAAGATGCCTAGAAGGTTGAAAATGTTGCTGCCCAAAATATTTCCGACAGCCACATCGGCGTGGCGGCGAAGAGCCGCAATCACCGATACCGCCATTTCGGGTAACGAGGTACCTACCGCAACAATCGTTAAGCCAATAACTGCTTCGGAAATACCCATGGCTTGGGCTAAGCCAATGGCACCATAAAGTAACAGCTGCGAGCCACCTATCAACATCGCAAGCCCCACAATAAGCGCCATAACTATCATGGTTGTTGAGCTTGGAATTGCAGTGAGTTCGTCTGCTTCTGCGCTATGCATTTCAGCTGCGGGAAGTGGTTGAGCGCGTTCAGTGCGATATGCCCAAATGAGATAAGCCGTCAACGCGGCTAATAATATGACCGCATCCCAGCGGCCGAGGGCGCCACTCCAGGCCAGAGCAACAAATAGCAGGCTAGCGCCGACGACCACCACACCGTCTCGTCTTAGCGCCAGCGGCTGTACTGACATGGGGCAAATGACTGCGCAAAGACCAAGAATCAGCAGTATGTTGCCTATGTTGCTGCCCACGATATTGCCGACGGCAATATCTGGTTGCTGGCGAATGGCGGCATCAATGGAAACAACCAGTTCGGGGGAAGAGGTGCCAAAACCAACGACGACGAGGCCTGTTAATAGTGGAGAGACTCCCATTCGTTTGGCCCCGGCGACAGCGCCACGGATGAGAGCTTCGCCCCCCAGCGTTAATAGTACGATACCGACGGCTAAACTTATCCCATACAGCATGCTATCTAATCTCTTAGTGTGCTCACTTAGGCGTTATTCCAAGCGTAGGCTTCACACATTAGCGGGAATCGTTGCGTCTGCAAGTCAATTAATCGAAGCCTTATCCACGCAAGGGAAACGTCGGGTAGGCGTTCAGCAGGGTGTCTAGTTCATTGCATACAAAGCGCGGTTCAATCCACTGTGTCAGGTGTTCGTGAACGTAGTGAAGAAAGCGTTGTGCTGACTGTGGAAGGCGCTGATCATTGCGCACGATAAATTGCCAGTGACTTTCAATAGGTAGCCCCTGAACGGGTAACACTACTAGATCAGGATGCTTATTAGGCAAAACGTGTTCAGATAACACTGCAACGCCCATATTGGCGGCCACGCTTACTCGTATGGCCTCGTTGCTGGCCATCTGTAATGTTTTTTGCATGGTCAGTCCGTGTTCTTGCAGCCAGCTGTCTAATAACATGCGTGTGGCAGAGCCAGGCTCGCGTAGCAGTAAGCGCTCACTTAGTAGCTGCTCCATCGTCACGGCTTTCTGTTGAGCCAGAGAGTGGTCGGCGGCGGCAATGGCAACTAAAGGGTTGCGCATAAAGCGTGACGCGACCGCGTGAGCAAGCGCGGGCGGATGGCTAAAGACGTAAAGGTCATCTTCCTGGCGCTCAAAGCGCGCCAATACCTGTCGACGATTACCGATATGAACGGTGACATCGACATCAGGGAACGCCTGACTAAAAGGTCCTAAGAGGCGTGGTAAGACGTACTGAGCAGTGTTCACGAGCGCAATACTAAATCGCCCCTTACTGCCATACTGTAAATCACTGAGCTGGTCTGCAAAGTCATCAAAGCGCCCCAACACATCCCGACTTGCCTGATAAAGCGCTTGCCCTGTGGCGGTCATCGTCAGTCGCTGGGCATGCTGTTCTAACAACGGGCTGCCTACCGCTTCCCTGAGGCGTTTCAACTGCTGTGACACGGTTGGCTGGGTAAGGTGAAGCTGTCTTGCGGCTTCGCTGATGGAGCCACATCTAACGACGGTTACGTATACCTGGAGCAACCTAAAGGTCAGATGGCGAATATTCATAGCAACCGCAACTCCTGGGGCGTCTCTTAATGCATCATTATTGGGTAGTGGTGTAGATCAGCTTTATCAACGAATACCTGGCAAGCCATCATCGAAAAGCTAGGCTATTCCTTGCCGTTAATGGACAGGTGAAGACAAAAGAGTTTAAACCACATTACACTAAGGTGGCGCACGTTGGGTTGCTCCTCAAGGCCAAGAACATGGCTTTGAATAGCGTTGAAGAAAAGCATGTTGTTATATTCTAAATATCTTTAAGCTAATAACTATAAGGAATTCCACCTATGATGATCCCCTTTTTAACTTCGCGTCCGCTTAAAACGCTGACGGCCAGTTTATGTATCGGCGGGTTGTTAGTCTCTCCACAGGCATTCTCTCAGCAAGCGATCTTGGAAGGTGAGCGCTTTCACCCTCAAGAGAGTAGCCATGGCATGGTCGCTACCAGCCACTTTCTTGCCTCAGAGGTTGCCCGTGATGTGCTTGCTGAAGGAGGCAACGCCGTTGATGCTGCCGTAGTGGCCGGCTTTGCGCTAGCGGTGACTCAGCCCCGTTCCGGTAATATCGGTGGCGGTGGTTTTATGCTGATCTCGGATGAAACAAGCGATGAAGTCATTGCCATCGACTACCGCGAGATGGCCCCTTCAGCTGCCTTTGAAGCTATGTTCCAAGATGAAAATGGCGATGCAGTGACCGAGCGTTCCCGCTTTACTCACTTGGCCGCTGGCGTTCCCGGCACCGTTGCGGGGCTAGCACTGGCCCTGGAAGAGTATGGCACGTTAAGTCTTGCTGAAGCGTTGGAGCCCGCCATTCGTCTTGCTGAAGATGGCTTCGCGGTGCCTCCGCGCTTTGTTCAAGGGTTACAAGAGGCCAAAGAACGCTTCGAGCCCTGGGATGCGAGCATGGCCACGTTCTTCAAGGAGGATGGTAGCGCCTACGAGGTCGGCGATATTTTCAAGCAACCTGATCTAGCCGCGACACTCAGGCGCATTGCTGAACAAGGGGCTCGCGAGTTTTATGAAGGAGAAACGGCAGAGCTGATTGTTGCCGAGATGGAGCGTCACGATGGGCTGATTACCATGGAAGACATGGCTAGTTACGCCCCCATCATCCGTGAGCCCAGCCACGGTACTTATCGCGGCTACGATATTTACGCTATGAGTCCTCCTTCTTCCGGTGGTGCTCATATTGTGCAGATGCTGAACATTCTCGAAGAATATCCTATCGGTGAAATGGGCTTCGGCTCTGCTGAAAGCATGCACCTAATGGCCGAAGCCATGAAGCGTGCTTACGCTGACCGCTCGGAGTTCCTGGGCGATACTGACTTTGTCGATGTGCCTCTGGCCGGTATCACCTCAAAGGATTATGCCGCCGAACTGCGTAGCCAGATTGGCGACCAAGCTACCCCTAGTGCAGACATTGCGCCTGGCAATCCGAACGACTACGAATCTAATGAAACCACTCACTTTTCCATTGTAGATGACGGTGGTCTGGCAGTTTCAAACACGTACACCATCAACTTCAGTTATGGTTCTGGCATCGTGGTGGATGGCGCGGGCTTCTTGCTCAACAACGAAATGGATGATTTCTCAGCCAAGCCCGGCGTGCCCAACGCCTATGGATTGATTGGCGGCGAAGCCAATAAGGTCGAACCAGGCAAACGAATGCTTTCGTCTATGACGCCCACTATCGTCAAGCAAGACGGCAAAAACTTTCTGGTGACTGGCAGCCCCGGCGGTTCACGTATTATCACCACAACGCTGCAGGTGTTAATGAACGTGATTGATCATGATATGAATATCCAATCAGCGGTTAGCGCACCACGCATGCACCACCAGTGGCTGCCTGATGAGATTCGTGTTGAGGCAGGCTTTAGTCCAGATACACTTAACTTGCTTGAAGAGCGTGGCCACACGGTCAGTCAGCAGTCAGCCATGGGCGCTGCTCAGTCAATCATGATCAAAGATGGAATGTTCTTTGGTGGCGCCGATCCTCGCCGCTCCACCTCATCTGCTATTGGCCTTTAACGTTACGTTAGGCTCTTACCATCCCGCCCTGATTGCTCAGGGCGGGGTCTTTCAGGCATCGCGCCTAGTGACTCTTTCATGTCCTTAGTTTAACTACCATCACTGCCTATTAACTATCACCACTGCTTATTAATGAGTAGCGATAGGGTGATGATAGCTACATAGATAATTATCTATGATTTTCTTTTAATATATTATTAGTTATCTAGTGTCATCGCTCGCAAAATGCAGTCTCTTTTGACCCTAGGGAGCAGTGGTGATGCCAGATATTGTGGTGATGTTTTTTTTATTGGGGCTAGTCGCCGGAGCGGTGAAGTCGGATCTTCAGGTACCTAAAGCTACTTACGACACCCTAAGCCTGTTATTAATGCTCACCATTGGCTTAAAGGGAGGAATGGCACTGCATGGCAATATCCATTGGGGGTTGATGCCAGAACTTACCGGTGTAGCGCTGCTTTCAGCGTTTATACCGCTGATGCTGATGCCAGTGTTGCGCCGCTGGGTACGCCTTTCCGCCGCCGACAGCGCTAGCATTGCGGCTCACTATGGCTCGGTCAGTGCGGGTACGTTTGCGGTCGCTCTGGCGTATGTAGAAGCACGTCAGTTAGCGGTGGGGAGTGAAGTAACGCTCTATTTGGTCGCGATGGAGCTACCCGCGATTATGGTGGCGATTGCCCTGTTTAGACGCTATCAAGGCGCCGCTGTTAAAGAGAGCACCAGCAAGTTATGGCATGAAACTTTAACCAATCGTGGCGTTATCCTGTTAGTTAGCGGGTGGGGTCGTGATTGGCACGCTATACGGGCCATTTCAAGGAGAGGAAGTCACCGCATTGTTTACTGGGGCTTTCAAAGGCGTGCTGGCGTTGTTCCTGCTAGAAATGGGGTTAACTGCCGCGCAAACGCTGCGCCCAATGCCGTGGCATCATTGGCGCTTAGTGACCTTTGCACTGGTCACACCATTGCTGCTGTCACTGCTGGGGATTCTGGTAGGTACGCTAGTTGGTTTGCCAGTGGGCTCTGTGGTGATTCTTGCCGCATTGGCTGCTAGTGCCTCCTATATAGCGGCGCCGGCTGCAATGCGTGCAGCTATCCCTCAAGCGAGCATTGGGCTTGCGATGCTAGCGTCACTCGGCATTACTTTTCCTCTCAACGTGATGCTTGGGATCCCTCTTTACCATAGGCTGCTGGAGTACTTATTTAACTAACAAATGGGTCGCGCTATCGCTTCAATTTGTTTCGCCTGTTGTTGGAATAACTTATTGTTTAATTGAAATTTGACGCCAGCTTCTTGCTTATAGAGCTGGCGTTTTTTAGTTTATTTTTCTGTTTTAGTAGGTTTTATAGATAAATTTGAATAGTTTCTTAACGTACTTAGTTCAGCAGCCCTATTTGCTGTCCCATGTATATTTCCCCTGGAAGCAGCACGAAAAGCCGAGGAATAGACACGTTAAGTCATCGTTACCCTCGTATTCCCCCCTCTGTCAGCCTAGTTGTCCGGTTGGCGATATCGCCTAAACTCAGTCCAGAGGGAGCGGTATGGAATTCATGTGCCACGTTATTCTGAAGAGCGTAAAGCCGCCATCCTGAAAAAGTTATTGCCGCCCCACAATCGCAGTGTGGCGTCGGTAGCAACGGAAGAAGGCATCTCCAACGCGACGCTGTATAGTTGGTTAAAACAGTGTCGAGAAAAAGGAGTGCCTGTGCCGGGTTACACCCCAGGCGACAACGAATGGTCACCTGACGCCAAGCTAGCCGTTGTCATCGAAACCGCGACGATGTCAGAAACAGAGCTTGGCGCTTACTGTCGTGAAAAAGGCCTTTATCCCGAGCAAATTCAGCAGTGGAAAGCGGCTTGCCTCGAAGGCGCTGGTCGGCAAGAAGACCAGGAAAAAGCGGCGCAAAAGCAGCGTAAAGAAGACCGTAAGACCATCAAGCAACTCAAAGCGGAAGTGCGGCGCAAAGACAAGGTAGTGGCTGAGACGACGTCGTTACTGGTGCTCTCAAAAAAGCTCGAAGCCTTGTACAGCCAGCAATGGAAAGCCGCTTGTCTCGAAGGAGCTGGTCGGCAAGAAGAGCAGGCAAAAGCAGCGCAGAAACAGCGCAAAGAAGACCGAAAGACCATCAAGCAGCTCAAAGCGGAAGTACGGCGCAAAGACAAGGTGCTGGCAGAAACAACGTCGTTGCTGGTGCTTTCAAAAAAGCTCGAAGCCTTGTACGGCGAGGATCCGGACAGCGGCGAGGACGACTAACGCCTCTAAAGGAGTGGATGGCGCGTCTCGTTATAAAGCCGCTGAGATTATCAACGTGAATGAACGCACACTGAAACGTTGGCGATCTGAGTGTGGCGCTGTTGTTGAGGATCAGCGTCATCACGTGGTGCAAGGCAGGCAGCCGCATCAGCTAACGCATGAGGAAGAGCAAGCCATTTTGAACACTTGTCATCGTCCCGATTACCAGAGCTTGCCGCCGTCTCAAATCGTGCCCTTACTGGCAGACAACGGCGTCTATCTGGCCTCCGAATCGTCGTTTTACCGGGTTTTGAAAAAGCATCACCAGCAGCACCCTCGTGGCCGTATGAAACCACGCCGTCCAGTGCCCGCGCCGACCAGTTTTACGGCAACAGGGCCAAACCAGGTCTGGAGTTGGGACATTAGCTTCTGCGCCTCCGTTGTGCGAGGCCAGCACTGGTATCTCTACCTGATCATGGATATCTACAGTCGCAAAATCATCGCCTGGGAAGTTCACGACACCGAATCGGGCGAGCTGGCTAAACAATTACTGGAACGCGCTTTGCTGCGAGAAGGTTGCTGGCATCAACCACCGGTACTGCACTCAGATAACGGGGCGCCGATGACGTCCTATACGCTCAAAGCGAGGTTAACCGAACTGGGGATGTTGATGTCTTACAGTCGCCCGAGAGTAAGCAACGACAACCCTTACTCGGAATCGCTGTTCCGTACCGTCAAATATTGCCCAGCGTGGCCCACCAAGGGCTTTGCATCGCTGAGCGCGGTACGAGAATGGATGTTGGTGTTCGAGCGGGCTTACAACGAACAGCACCTTCACAGTGGCATCCAATATGTCACGCCAGCTGACCGGCATCGTGGCGTTGATCGAAAACGCCTTGAACGTCGTAAAGCGGTTTATGAAAGCGCTAAGCGTCGCTATCCGAAACGCTGGTCGGGCAGCACCCGAAACTTCGACATCGTGGTGTTGATCGAAAACGCCTTGAACGCCGTAAAGCGGTTTATGAAAGTGCTAAGCGTCGATATCCGAAACGCTGGTCGGGCAGCACCCGAAACTGGACCGTCATCGCGGCGTAGACCAAGAGCGCCTGGAACGCCGGAACGCGGTATACCAACGTGCGAAGCAGCGACATCCGCAACGCTGGTCGGGCCACACTCGAAACTGGGAAGTCACCGGCCCAGTCTCGCTTAACCCGGGAAAAATGCACGAAATCGAGCGTAATCAACAGGCTGCTTAAGCGCAGCCATTTG
>NZ_JABUZF010000249.1:8163-8746 GCF_014897885.1 Halomonas sp. 3D7M
AATAAAAAGGCTGCTTAAGTGCAGCCATTTGGACAACTGGGTTGAAAATCACCGAAACCTTTGAATGATAGCTTCATTTGACAAGCGCTGGTGAGCACCTGGCCCTGAGTTTTGCGTCACTTTCTTTTCCCAAATTATATTGCGCGTCAACTCTTGCCTCTCTAACCTTGATGCAATATCAACATCTTTCAAGTGAAATAGAAAAATATCAGAAGCAAGATTAGGCAACTCATTACAAGAATGAAAACCACCTCCCCAAGATAGAGCCCTTTTAGTTAAACATGGCTTACACATTGCAGGCTCAATCGTTACGTAAGAGCGCTGTCTCAAAATCCCCAAATCAAATTTCAAGCTTTTTTCTTCATTAACATTATGACATAAATTAAGTCCAACAGGCGTTACAAAATCATCTTTCATTTTTTCTTGATAATCTTCAAGCCCGCTGTACAGACAAGGATCAGGAACTAGAAACTCATCACAGTCTACATAAATCACCGAGTCAAAAATATTTAGCAACCCGGCACAAAAAGAACTAATAAAGCTAGCTCTTCTATTATCAGAAAAGCCACCACCCCGCGGATAT
>NZ_JABUZF010000249.1:8811-9971 GCF_014897885.1 Halomonas sp. 3D7M
CGTCACTTGAATCATTGTCAACAACATACAAATTAGAATAACCTACTTGACCACCATAGTATTTTAACCATAAAGGCAGAATTTTCTTTTCATTATATATCATAGTGACGACTGCAAGCTTCATATCAACCTCAATTTTTAAAACAATTTATGTTGACAATTCTTTTAGATAGCTGGCAACGTCAATCTCGTTGCTCTCAAGAAAATGCACATACTCACCTGCTAGCTCCTTCCGGCGACTATCGAACTCTGAACCATCGAAATTAATAAAATCTACTATTTGCTCAACAGAATCAAATTTATTTAGCTGGCCTGCATCGAGGGAAGGTATAGACATAAAATCACACATTTCTTTCGTTCTTGAGTCATGTGTAATGCAAATTGCCGGTGTTCCTGCCTGTAAACCGACCATAGCTCCATGAATTCGAGTACCTATAACTAAATCGTAGCTTTCTAAATAGTGCATCCAATCCGCCGCATCAAAAAAAGCAACTAAATACTTACGAACCCAACTTATAAACTCATCGTTTGATAAGCTAGGCTTTAAAAACTCTCGGTAAGCGTTAAGCTGTTTAGGGCTTAACTTAGAGGCTTCACCACAAGCAAGCTGCACGAAAGGTTTCGGATGCTGGACAATATAGCCACCTTCAGTCTCTTCCATTTTATCGAGCAAAAACCTTTCTACATTATAAAGATTTTTTTTATTAGAATTACCTCCTGATATTGCAATTTTATCTATCTTTGAAAAACGCTCTTCGAGATTTCTCCCCAGACTCTTACTCTCGTTGATAAAAAGGGAAGGACAACCCAGAACAGTTGCAAGCCCCGTATATCCATAGTGTTCAATTACTTTTTTTGTATATGGCCCTCTTACACCAACGTTTGAAACGTTATGGTATTTGGCACTATCTTTTAACGCCTGTAAAAAGCTTTTATGCCCATCATTAAGATCAGGATAAGAGTCAAAGTCAGCGCTCTGAGCTCCTAACCCAAGCGCGACAATGCTATTTTTCGTTTTTGAAAGCAGATCTGCTCGATTCTTTAGATCTTGCTGGGGGCCAAGAAAGTTTGCACAAGGTATAACAATTGGTTTAGTTGCATTACTGTTTTTATTTCGCCATGGTAAAAAAGGCGACTCCCAGCCAATCGCCTTGTGAACC
>NZ_JABUZF010000015.1:0-7030 GCF_014897885.1 Halomonas sp. 3D7M
CAGCTAACCCGTAAAATTCTCATGCACCTGAACACCAGCACCGTGTTGGTCACCGCCGACCACGGCTTCCTATTCCAGCGCAGCGCGTTGGATGCTACCGACCGCACGGCGCTGTCAGACAAGCCAACGTCGGCCTTCAAAAGCAAAAAGCGCTATGTGCTGGGCGAGTCGCTGCCCGATAACCCCAGCGTGTGGCACGGCCATACCCGCGATACGGCAGGCACCAACTGCGACACCCAGTTCTGGATACCCAAAGGCGCACACCGTTTTCACTTTGTCGGCGGGGCGCGCTTTGTACACGGGGGCATTATGCCCCAGGAAATTGTGGTGCCGGTGCTCACCGTTCAGCAGCTGCGGGGCGAGAAGGTGGAAAAGCGCACCAGTCGCAAGGTGGAGGTGATCTCACCCAAGGCATCGCTGAAAATGGTCAATAACATTCAGCGCTTCGACCTGCTGCAAACCGAAGCGGTGAGCGAGCGCCTCCGCCCGGTCACGTTGTCGGTGGCGATTTACGCGGGCAGCGAGGTGGTTTCCAGTGAAGAGGTCGTGACCTTCGATAGCGCAAGCGACAATATGAACGAGCGCATGAAGTCGGTGCGCCTCTCGCTATCGGGCACGTCATTTGATCGCAAGAATGACTACTTCTTGGTGCTGCGTGATAAAGATCTGGGCACCGAGCGGGAGCGCTACCGGGTGGTGATCGACCTCGCATTTACGGATGATTTTTTCTAGGCCCGTCATCAGCTGGGAAGCTTTTATGTTTGTGCATTGTGCTTTTTTCGTCGTTCAGGAGTGACCGCCCACATGGATTTTGACTCATCTTCCGCCACGCACATTACCGACGCCCTTCAGGACGCCGATCTGGATACGCTACTTAACACGCACTTTGCGGGCCGCGTGGTGCGTAAGGACCTCACCCAGCGCGTGAAAGAGGGCGCTAATGTGCCCGTGTATGTGCTGGAGTACCTGTTGGGCATGTACTGCGCCTCTGATGATGCGGAGGTGATCGCTAAAGGGTTGGAAAACGTCAAAGCAATTCTGACGGATAACTACGTTCGCCCGGATGAAGCGGAGAAAGTGAAATCCATCGTGCGCGAGCGCGGCAGCTTCAAGGTGATTGATCGTGTCACGGTGCGTCTGAATGAGAAAAAAGACCGCTATGAAGCAGCGTTCAGTAACCTAGGCATCAAAGATGCCGAAATCTCCGCAGGCATTGTTAAAGAGCACGAGAAGCTGCTGGTAGGCGGGATTTGGGTGATCGCCACGCTCAGCTACTTCCATGAAGAGGGGCAAACAAGCTCGCCGTTTGGTGTCAGCCTGCTCAAGCCGATTCAGATGCCCCACATGAATATGGACGAGCTGTTTGAAGGGCGGCGTGGGTTCACCAATGCTCAATGGCGTGAAGTGCTGATTCGCTCGATTGGTATGGAACCTGCCGAGCTTGATGAGAGCGTGCAGTGGCATCTGCTGGCCAGGATGATTCCGTTTGTTGAGAACAACTACAACGTCTGCGAGCTAGGGCCACGGGGCACTGGCAAAAGCCATATCTACAAAGAGTGTTCACCCAACAGCATTTTGGTCTCCGGCGGGCAAACCACGGTAGCTAACCTGTTCTACAACATGAGCTCGCGACGCATTGGCCTGGTGGGTATGTGGGACTTGGTGGCGTTCGATGAAGTGGCCGGTATCTCGTTCAAGGATAAGGACGGGGTGCAGATCATGAAGGATTACATGGCCTCTGGCTCCTTTGCCCGTGGGCGCGAACAGATGGAAGCCTCAGCCTCGATGGTGTTCGTTGGCAACATCAATCAAAGCGTGGAGTCGCTGGTGAAAACCAGCCACCTATTGACGCCATTCCCTGATGCCATGATTGATGCCGCTTTCTTTGATCGCTTCCATGCCTATATTCCTGGCTGGGAAATCCCCAAGATGCGGCCCTCATTCTTCACTCAGCGCTATGGGTTTATCGTCGATTACCTAGCCGAATTTTTCCGTGAGATGCGCAAGCGCAGTTTCGCCGATGCGATTGATCGTTACTTCTCTCTGGGTGACAACCTCAACCAACGTGACGTGATCGCGGTACGTAAAACCGTGTCGGGCTTGCTTAAGCTGATGTTTCCCCATGGCGGCGGTTCACAAGGGCTGATGAAAGACGATGTACGCGATTGCCTGGAATACGCCATGCAGGTACGTCGCCGCGTGAAAGAACAGCTGAAAAAGATTGGCGGCATGGAGTTTTATGATGTCCATTTCAGCTACATCGACAAGGAGACCCTGGAAGAGCGCTTTGTGTCAGTAAAAGAGCAGGGCGGTGGCGGCCTAATTCCAGAAGGCCAGGGCAAGCCAGGCGTGGTGCACACCATTGGCCTAAGCGACAAGGGCATGCCGGGGGTTTATCGCATCGAAATGCAGGTTACTGCGGGAAGCGGCAAGCTGGCCATGTCAGGGCTTTGGAACTCAACGGCTGCCAAAGAGCAGGTCAAAATGGCGTTTGATTACTTCAAGGCCAACGCCAGCCGCATCAGCGGAGCCCGCAAGGTCATGGAGCATGATTTCCACCTTCATGTGGTCGATCTGCAAAATAGCGGCGTGCTGCGTGATCTCTCGCTAGCAAGCTTAGTCGCTTTTTCCTCTGGCCTGGTAGGTAAACCTACTCAGAGCCAAATGGTCGTGCTGGGCGACATGAGTCTAGGGGGCAGCTTGAAACCCGTCGAAAGTCTAGCGGAATGCCTGCAGGTTGCCTTTGATGCCGGTGGCAAGCGCGTCACTCTGCCCATGAGCAGCGCCATGGATATTCCTACCATCCCCGGAGAGCTGTTCACCAAGTTCCAAACCAGCTTCTATGCCGAACCGATTGATGCAGTGGTCAAAGCGCTTGGGGTGGATTAAGGTTAATGAGTCTACCGTGATACTGCATTCATGGTTTCGCACGCACTGCAGAAGGCACTTAGATGCAAAAATCTAATGAGTCCAGTGATATAAAAGCAGACGGTGGCCCTCTGCAGCGGCTTAAGGGCTCGGTCGGCAAATATGAGCTGCCGTTTGAGCCTGTAGGCGCTGACGACTGGGAAGCCATGCAGGTGGAAGAGCCTGTTCCAGCCACCCAATCAGGTGATGAGCATCCGCCGAGATAGGCACGCATTGCACATGCCATGTTAGTGAGTACATGGTCGGTAGGGGAGGAGCATAGCAATGAAAGTGACTGAAAAAGTAGAAGTCGAGGCCGTCACTGATGTGGTGTGCGATGTCTGCCTAACCACAACACGTGTAGCAGAGGAAAATCTTGAGTACGCCACCCTCAAGGCACATTGGGGCTATGGCTCTCAACACGACGGCGAGCGCTATGAAGTTCACCTTTGCGAAAGCTGTTTTTTCAGCACGTTGGCTTACTTCAAACAAGAACGCCGCGTACAAAATTTGTTCAGCGAAGATAGTGACAGAGATCAAGCCTTCAATACAGATGACCGCCTGGGGCTCGTGGCGACGGATGATTATTTTGGTGATAGAGACGCCTAAGCGTGCTATGCAGTTTCGCCTCGCTTTTGGACTGGTATAGAGAGTTGCTTAAGGCAGATTTCGACCCAAAGCGGACATGCCGGGAAAGGCAGTCGGCACGTTTATTGGGTATATGCTGCATGCGTGATGGTTGGTTTTATAATGCCGATTTATACTTAATATCTAAGTAATTCAATAAGATGAAATGTGGTCGGTCGTGCAGAATAATATTGTTGAGCGCGCGTGCGCATTCAAGTGAAATGTCGAGAATGTTATTTAATACAACTATTAGGAATCTTGGAAAGCATGATGCGATTTTCTGATGAGGAGTTGCACCTCTACACAGAAGAGTGCAACTCCAGAGCTGATGAGCTAATTGGCTTCGCCATGGAGATGTTTGGACCTATGACTTCGGATTGGGTATACGACGGAGTCATATTCCTTGAACATCCTCCCCATTTACATTATTGGCCTGAGAGTGGGACGGTTCAGGTTGCTTTGAGCCACAAGGCAATTAATGACGACGCACAACGCGACTTCCAACTTGCTCATGAAGTCTGCCACCTTTTGTATCCATCTGTAAGCCTTGAAAATCCAAGCGAACCCGCAACCAACGTAATCAATGAAGGCATATCCACATATTTTTCCGTACTTGTTGTTGATGCGGCATACGGAGAAGATATTTCAAATGCCGTATTGGAAAGCCTCGTAAACCACTCGCCCCGGTACCTATTTGCATTAAAGCAAGTTATGGCGCTCTTGCGTGCTGACAGGGATGCTGTGAAGAAGGTTAGAGAGGCTCAGCCAATGGTCAACGAGATAACTGAAGGCGAACTTCGCTCATTGGGTTTAAGCCTGCCGGAGGAAACATATAGCGCACTCACAGAAGCTTTCTGATGGAGCTGGGCATGGAGCCTTGGGTATCATATGAGGTGCCTAACAAGTCGCTCCAGTCGGACGATAAACCCGCTATGCGGCTTTGTCGTCGCTGAGCTAAAGTGTTGAATATCAATAAAAACTCAATGGCCGAAACAGGAATGATCTTGCATAGGTGCTATCGACTCTAATCGAACGTTACGGAAAATTCAGCATGCGCGCAAATTTTGGATATATAGCCTATATAAAAACCAATATTCATAAAAAACATAGACTTGGAAAGATTTGAAAGGCCGCATTTGACGGGAAAAAGTGCTAACAAGCTTACCCAATCATAGTATGGGCAGTCAAATACCTGTTATGTGTATTCAAACATTGTTCAAAGGAATTTTATGGCGAAGCGCAATCGAAAAATTGGATCGATAAAAACGGAACTTCTGACAAAGTCCAGAGAATCGATGCTTGCAGCAGTCCAAATATTCAATAACCCGAACATACAATTTAAATCTGAAAGTTTTATTGTTTTATCAAATATCGCATGGACATACTTGCTTCATGCTTACTATCGATCTAAAAATGTTGAATACCGCTATTATGACCAAAAAGGCAGTAGGAAGAGATATCACAAAACAAAAAAAGGAGCGCACAAGCATTGGGAGTTAGAACGCTGTTTGGATGATCGTTCTTGTCCGATTGATAAGGTAGCTAAATCGAATTTGAAATTTCTCATAGGTCTCAGGCATGAAGTAGAGCATCAAATGACTACGAGAATAGATGACTATCTTAGTGCAAGATTTCAGGCGTGCTGTCTAAATTATAATGAATACATAAAGTCTCTTTTTGAAGATGGTTTAGGTATAGACAAGCACCTATCGTTTTCTCTACAGTTTTCATCTATTACAGAAGAACATGCTAATCAGCTTAAAGAGTTCTCTGATTTACCACAAAACATTTCATCTTATATTAACGGCTTTGACTTGGATCTTCCTCAGGAAGAATACAACGACCTTAGATACTCTTATAGGGTTTTGTATGTTCCAAAATCAGTTAATCACAAAGGACAGGCTGATAAAGTAATCGAGTTTATTCCAGCAAACTCCCCAGAAGCAGAAAAATTAAACAAAGAATATGTATTAATAAAAGAAAAGGAAAAACAAAAATATCTCCCTAGTGAGATTGTGAGAATTATTGGTGGCATGGGTTACATAAAATTCAAACAACATCATCATACTATTCTGTGGCAGTCAAAAAAAGCAAAGGAAAAAGGTAAGAGTTATGGAGTTCAAGTTGCGAAAACTTGGTACTGGTATGATTCGTGGCTAAAGGAGGTGAAAAAGCACTGTGCAGAGAATGCGAGAAAGTATGGCAAAAACACATAACAAGTTGCTGCACGTGGAAAAATACTCGTTATGCTCCCAATCTTCCGGTGAGCAAAGCGTTAAGTGAGGGGTATACATTGAACAGTGAAATAGTCACAATTATTGGTAGTTCGTACTTTGAAGCTATCAGCGCTCTGCTAGAAAGACTGGATAAGCACGAAAAAGGCAGTTCGTCAGGTTTTCAAGTTGGATACTATGAAAGCGGTTTTGCAGCCTCTATCTGTATTCTTTCAGTAGTCGCCCTTGAGTCATACGTTATGCGGACTCGATATATTAACAATGCAGTAGGATCTGATCTCAACAGGCTGGCAGTTCCAGAGTATTTGAAAGGGATTTACCCAGACTTTCCTCTTCATGAGGAAACAACAGAAATCTTCGTTGTGAGGGATCTTTTAGCCCATAATCATCTTTGGGAAATGCAGCTTGAGCTAGAAGAAGGCGTAGGCATGAAAGAGAAAGACTCCACAAGAAAAAGCTCAGGAGACAAGAAATTTTTGGGTTGCGTTGATCGAGGTTCAGGAAAAACTCGATGTTTTGGCCTAAACGTCGTGCCAATAAAGGTTGGAGCTGAAGATGCCAGAATTTCTCTCAAGATAATGTGGCGCGTTTTGTTGTTTCTAGAGGCAAAAAACAGAAATCAATGCTACGTCTCTCACCTTCATGTAATTCATAAAGGGCGTCAGTTTAAGATGGGCGAGCTAGTGGGGTTGGCAGAGACATGCACATAACAAGGCCAGGCAAGCCTACGGTTGATGGAGACATTACATCAGAATCCTCTTAAAGTCCGCTCTTGGCCGAAATCGGAATGCACGAACACCCCATGGTGCGCGTGCCACGCCCATCAGGAAATCCGAAACCAAGTCGATCCCGCGCTTAGCCAATGAATACGATACCTTTGAGCGTTGCCTTGCGTATCGAGACCAGCGCGGCAGAGATATTTGGGGCACCCGCCGCTGGAAGGAGTTGTTGCTAGGGATGCACGCTCCGTCACGCGTCATCGTGAACGGCCTGCTGACCCGATAACGGGCGTTTACCATTACGAGCGTCCCACTGGGACAACACTCTGGGTAGCGGCTTGGTATGCGTTGATGCCCGACGGTTCACGCAAAAAACGCAGCGCTCAGTTCAGTTACGGTACGTCACGCACCCGCTATGCGATCTCAGAAGAAGCGATGCAGGCGGCGATTAAACGGCGGCAAGAGGAGGAGGCGCGCTGGTACTGTGTCGTGGGTAAGCGCGATCAACGGCGCGTGAACCAATGTAAGCGTTCATCCTACGAC
>NZ_JABUZF010000252.1:0-5300 GCF_014897885.1 Halomonas sp. 3D7M
GGACAACTGGGTTGAAAATCACCGATTCTTTTGTAACAGTGATGTGATCGCAATGCTGTTGAAGTGTTGAAAGTGCGATGACGCATTGTGCTTAATTAGCTGGTATAGATGAAAGGGCAGTATACCTCATAGAAAGCATGTCTATTGCTAACGCCTTAGATGATAAATCTCAAAAACTCCTGCTAAACGAAAAACATCGCTGCTGATAAACCTATTAAAAACTCAATAATAACGAGGTCTATAAGATGGAAGATAAACCAAAAAGGGTCCGTCAAAAACCCAGTCTCGGGCTTGCCCTTGTGCCCGTTGTGCTGACACTAATCGCCATCGGGGTACAAATTTTCTATTTTGGTGATTTCACACCACATATCCCGTTGGCCATCGGCCTGGCGATAACCTCGCTAGTGGGAATCAAACTTGGCTTCCGCTGGAAGCGGATTGAAGATGGGGCGTTTCACGTTATCAACGTGTCTTTGCCTTCGGTTTCGGTGTTGATCTTAGTGGGCATGATTATTGGCGTCTGGATTGCCAGCGGTACCGTGCCCAGTCTGATCTATTACGGCCTTCTTCTGTTGTCTCCGGCTTTCTTCCTTGCCGCGGCGATGCTGATTTGTGCGGTGGTGTCCGTTTCTTTGGGGACCTCCTGGGGAACCGTTGGTACGGTAGGTTTAGCGCTTGTTGGTATCGGCGCTGGGTTTGAAATTCCGATTTACTGGACTGCCGGCGCGGTTGTTTCTGGCGCCTTTTTTGGCGACAAAGTCTCACCGCTTTCCGACACCACAAACCTGGCGGCGGCGGTTACCGGTAACGATGTGTTCTCGCATATCAAAAACATGATGCCAACGACGCTTCCGGCCATGCTGATCGCGTTAGCCATCTATCTGGTGGTGGGCTTCACCATGATTGATGATCAAGCGGCATCTTTTGAGCGCATTGATGCCATCACTGCGTCACTAGACGAACACTTTACTATTTCTATCTGGCTGCTGTTGCCAGCGGTGCTGGTTATTGGGCTAGCCATCAAGAAAATGCCGCCGATTCCCTCCCTGTTTGCAGGTGTAATGGCGGGTGCGGTAACCGCCATGGCGGTTCAGGGGGTAGGTCTGCACGATATCGTTACTTACGCTAACTATGGTTACTCCATTGAAACCGGCGTGGAAGCCATGGACAGCCTGTTAAACCGTGGCGGCATTCAGTCAATGATGTGGACCATCTCGTTGATCCTGATTGCCTTGGCCTTTGGCGGTGCGTTGGAGAAAACGGGCTGCCTGGAGACCATCATCAAGGCCATTATGTCCAAGGTGCGCTCGTTCAAAGGCGTTCAAACCTCGGCAATTGCTACCTCCTTTGCAACTAACCTGGTGGCAGGCGACCCCTACCTATCTGTTGCGCTACCGGGGCGTATGTACGCGCCGACTTATCGTGGCCTGGGCTACTCAACCCTGAACCTATCGCGTGGTGTTGAGGAAGGTGGAACATTGATGTCGCCGCTCATTCCATGGAACGCAGGTGGTGCCTTCGTCATTAGCGTATTAGGGCTAGGTATTGGCGAAGGTAACGTCGAGAACCTGTTGTATATTCCGCTGGCCTTTGCCTGCTGGTTATCGCCTTTAATCGGTATTCTTTACGCACAGATGGGCTTGTTCTCGCCCAAGGCAACCGATGCAGAGCGTGCCCTGTGGGAAAAACAGGGGGAAGCGATTGCCTCTACCGAAGCATTGGGAGCTGCTGCTGACGCAGCCGTTACTAGCCCGACGCCAGCTCCAAGCTCGAGTTGATCGTCGCTAGTCGTTACGTGTTTTAACCGATAAGACAGCACCCCGGCTTGCGAAAGGCGGGGTGTTTGTCTTTTGAGCTAGGCGTTTTTTGCCGACAACTGAATCGCTGCGCCTTGGGTTTGCTTGCAAGCACGCCTGAATAAAACCAGGAGGATAATAATGACTACAACGCATCCAACAGTGGTCATTGGTGGTGGAATCGTTGGTATTTGCTGTGCGTTATATCTGCAAAAAGAGGGGCTCGACGTAACGCTCGTGGAGCCCGCTGTGTCTGGCGATAGTACCGCTAAGTGGAGCTGCGGGCAGATTGCGGTTAGCGAAATTATTCCTCAGTCCAAGCCTGGTATTATCAAAAAAGTGCCTGGGTGGCTGTTGGATCAAAAAGGGCCGCTGGCGCTGCGGCCATCAGCATTACCAGGGTTATTACCCTGGATGCTGCGCTTTATCACCCACGCGCGGCGTTCGCGCATCGACACTATCGCCCATGAGCTAGCGACCTTAACGCGCTGTGCCTTCCAGGATTATGAGCCCCTGCTTGCGAAGTGCCGTCGTGACGATCTGATTGGTCACCAACCAACCCTTGAACTGTTTGACGATGCGGCTGGGCTGGCTCATGAGCAAACTTATGTAGAGCTACGTCGCGCGCTAGGGTTTGTTTCCGAAACGCTAAATGCCGAACAGATTGCCGCTATGGAGCCGGCGTTAGCGGGACGCTTTTCTCACGGCTTGTTGTTGTCAGATTGGCGCACGGTGTGCGATACCGAAACCTTCCTAACCGAGCTTGCTCACAGCTTTGTAGAGCAGGGCGGCAAGCTTGTTCAGGATAGTGTGTCGCGTATTGAGACCCAGGCAGAGCGTGCCGTTGGTGTGACTCTGGCTAGCGGTGAGAGCCTGCCGGTCGAGCAGGTGGTGGTCGCCGCAGGCAACGGCAGCTCGGCGTTTTTTGAAGCACTAGGCATTAAGGTGCCGTTGATTAAGGTCGGCGGCTATCAGGTATTGCTACCCAACCCTGGTGTCGACTTAACCCACGCCACTTTTTATGCTGACGGCGGCTTTGGTCTGATTCCAATGGAGCGAGGGCTACAGATCGGCGGCACGATTGAGTTTGCTGGCAACCATGCTGAACCGAACTTCAAGCGTGCGGAGATCATTCTTGAAAAAGCCAAGACGATACTGCCATCGTTGAATACGGCTGGTATGGAGTTTGGCGCTGGCTGGCGCCCTTTCTTGCCAGACACTAAGCCTGTGATTGATAAATCGCCACTGCTTGAAAACGTGGCGATGGCTTTTGGTCATGGCCAATTGGGACTAACGCTAGGTGCCACGACGGGGCGCTTGGTAGCTGACATGCTGCAAGGGCGTGATAGCCAGTTGGATATTAGCCCTTTCAGTGCATCACGCTTTACATTGGCTGGTGGTTAATTGCCGGCTGCGCGGTGTGCAGGCTAAGAGGAGGGCCCGTCTCTTGAGTATGAGACGGGCTTTTTATCTATGATTGAGCGCACTTAGTGGTTATGTCCTGCATGACTGCCAAACGCTGCGTTGAACTGCACCATTCCCACCCACTGCTCATCATGCCCTGCAAAGTCTTCGCGGGTCAGTTGCGTGCGTACGAACATGTTATCGCGTACATGCCAAGTGAGCTGTGCGCTTTGCCGCCAGGACGTGTCTTCTGAGACGATCGCGGTAGGGTGGGTTCCCATCACTTTATTGGTTAACCCTAATGCTTCTGCCCGCAGGCCGACTTCCCAGCGAGGCGCAATACCGTAAATAGCGTCGATGTAAGCACCATCTTGTTGCTCAGTGTAGTGGTCGTGTGCATGAAAGTGATCATGGTGTTGCACATGCTCTTGCAGGTCACGTTCGCTATAGAAGTATTCCGCACCTAATTGCCAGTTGCCCTGGTGACCGGGCTGCTCCGCATCGTAGTTAAACCGCGCATCTAAGCCTGCGAACCAGTTGTCGCCTTCAGCGGTATGGGCATGGTGGCCATGGTCATCGACACGCACATACTGACGGTTCATGCCCGCAGACGTTCCCAGCGTTAGCTGCTTATTCGCACCGAGATCTGGGCGGTATTTAGCGAAAATCGTGCCCACGCGAGGGCCACTGGCGCGATCCTCATAGCCCCCTTCATCAAAGCGGCTGAAGCCTTCTCCCTCGCCTTGAAACAGCTCGCTACCCAGCGTCAAGGTGCTGTTTGGTGACCAGGTTAGCTGTAGGCCTGTATCGAGCAGACCATGCTCTCCAAACAAATACTCATTGACCAGTGGGCGCTCAACAAAATCCCAAGCGTGAGGATGTCGGCTGTTAATGTAGCCTATATCAGAAAGAAACTTACCGGCTTGTAAGCGCAGGCCGTTAGGCAGCGTACGCGTCGCAATAAAAGCCTCTTCCAGCGTGATATCGTCCTCCGTTAGCGAAACAACGGCCTTGCCCTCAAGGTGGGCGGTTTGCCCTTCGATAGCCACTTCAGAGTGTCCCAGGTTAAATCCATTGTCGAGATCATGGCTATGGCCGCCGTGGTCATGTCCTCCCTCATGATCGTGACTGCCTTCGTGCTCATGGCTAAAGCCTGCAGGTGAGTTTGCATCTCCTGAAAAGCGATTATGGTAGATGCCTTCCACAACTAAGGAAACGTTGATGCTGTTTTCAGCATCGCTATGTTTATCGTTGCTATGTTCATAGGCGTCGTGCTCATGAGCATGACCAGAGTGATCATGGTCGTGCCCATGATGGTGATCATCTGCATAGACAGAGGAGCTGATAAGCAGAGCAGTGGCAAGCGGTGTAAGCAGAAATAAAGAGCGTGGCACAGGTGTATTCCCTTAAACGTTAGAATTAAGCGCATAAAATGATATGTTATATTGTATCAATAATGCAATTGTGCTGAATTCTGTCGCTGCACGCGGCTAGCTTCGAGGGGGTGTGAGGCGTTTAAGAAAAGCTGACCAAAATGTTGACCGCACTATGCCTAAACAGGCCATTTTCAGGCTACAGGCACAAAAAAAGCACCCGGCGGCGTCGTTTGAACTGAATTATTAAGTGATTGTTATATATTGCTTTTATGTATTATCTATTGATTGGGCATACATCAGGGCATACACGGTGCTGGCTGCTAGGGCGCTTTCAACGGTGATTTGGTGGAGAAAGTGGGAATCGAATTGACAGAATCACAGCTTTTTTTAAGTCGGGGGAAGCGCGGGAAGGCTAGCACTACGAAACTTTTGTAATACCCGGCATTGGGGGGATTTGTGAGTAGCTTTAAACTACTCTCTATGCGCCTGGGGCAATCAGCGCAAAATTGCGCCCATTAGCGTTGTGCATTTCTGCATATCGCCGGGAACGCCAATTTGGCCGTCTGGGGGTGGTCAGCGTGACCGCGGCTTGAAGTGACTCAGGCTCACAATTAAAAGGTGGGAATCCCCACCTTTTTCCGGTTTCAAACCGCAAAATTCACTGCCTCGGTTTCAAATAAAAGCCCCAGCGTTAGCCAGGGCTGTGAATGCTGATAAATACGGC
>NZ_JABUZF010000252.1:5365-29582 GCF_014897885.1 Halomonas sp. 3D7M
CAATAGCGCGGGCGCGTAGACTTTCCTCACTCTCTCCAGGCTCACGCATCACGGTAACGGGGTCAGGGTGACCATTTTCAGTCCATCCGGCTGGTGGTGGGTGTTCGTTGTTTTCGTTCGGTCTGCTAAGCCATATTGTAGGCTGATCTTCATTTGCCCCTAGCTGGCTTTCGACAATTTCTAGGCGTTTCAGTAAGTCTCTACGCATCGGCTAGCCCGTCCATGTAGTCGCCAAAGGTGCGGGGGTGGGCCTCAGATTGGCCCCCGACTGCCTTAGCGCTCAGTTCATCCATTAGTTCGCTTATCTGCGCTACGGTTTCCGCGTGCTCTATATCGGCGTGCTGTGTTTGCAGTTCGGCTAGGCGTCGTTTAATCGCTGCTCTCATATCGTTATCTCTTCCAGCGCTCTTGCTGCTCTTTGAGTAACCGCTCGATCTCTTCTTGGCGGCGTACCAGTTCCTCTATCTCTACGATTTTGCCCACGGCGGCTAAGCCATCAATCAATGCGCGGCCTTGGTCGGGGGGCAGTTCGCCATGGGAAACGGCGGCAAGTATTTGCCGGGCTTGGTCTGCCATAGGGGCGCTGGGATCAAAGTCGAATTGAACGGTTTGGGATGCAGGGCGAAAAGCGGGAACCAGGCGCTCTAGTACGATCCGGCAAGCCTGCATATCGCCAGCCTTCGCTTGGTCAACCACCTTCTTTGCAACCGCTGCGCCATCCTTTTCAAGCGCTGCTTTGAGTGCAGCCGTCTTGCTCTTTGGTCGCCCGCGTGGGTTGCCGCTGGTGCCGGGGGCGAACTTGCCCCCGGTGGTGCGTTTAGCTCCTGCCATTACGCGGCCTCTTTCTCTACCTGCATGCGGTGCATTGGTAGCTCGCCAATCCAGCCACGAAGGTCGCTAGCTGTATCTTTGCCAAGCCGGGTTAGTGTTGGGTGATTCACCTTTGAAATGCCTTCCAGTGTCTCGGCGGCGTGGTTTGTTGTGCGGATCACGTCATCATGCACACCAACCACTAAGTTTCTCAGTGCCATAATTTCGCTGCCGTAAGCGCTGGCGATTCCAGCGTTACGCAGGCTATCAAGGGTCTGTTGGGTTAATCCGGTAGCTAATGCTGGCGCACGCAGCAAAGCCGCTGTTAGCTCGGGGTGATTGCCTAGTTTGGCCTCGTTAATCAACGTCATGCGCTCCTTGGCATCCAATCCTCGCACGATAGAGCGAAGCTCGGCATCCATAGCCACACCAACCGCATCGCCTTTATCCAGTGCCTTCACTGGCTGAAAATGGCTTTTGGCGCTATCTGCGATCGACTGCATTGATTCGGCTAGTGCTTTGCGGTGCTTTTCGACGTTCTCGGCAAACTGGTCGAGTGCTTCCTTGCTCATCCGTTGCTTAGCCGCGTCGGTTAGGTCTCTATTTCCCTGAATGTCTACCAGCGCTTTTCCTGCTTTCTCGAAGTCGTGTAGCGCTGTGGCTTGCAGGTCGCGGGCGTGCTTCATTGCATTACCGACAGGCCACTTGCTGCCGTTCACGGATACGCTTGTGCTTAAAACAGCATCCCAGTCGTGCGCCGTGTAGTGGATGCGGCGACCGTTGCTCAATGAAATGGCGGGGCGTCTCTCTAGTTCTGACATTGGATGTTTTCCTTTCGTTGGCTTAGTAGGTCGATCTTGATTAGCTCAGAGGCGGCTAACGTGTCGCCTTGTTGTGCAGCGCCTTTAAGTAGTTGGTAGTACCCGGCTATCTCTTTGGCGGTTGGCTTTATGTTGCTGGCACCGCGTTGGCGACCAGGGGCTTTCTGTGCATTCATGGTTATATTCCATAAAAGAATATCAATATGAATTTTAGTTTAATTTAGGCGAATTAGCCAATATTAGCTGTATTTTTATACATGTTTTTTTGTGGGCGTCCGCTGCCTGTTTCCAGCGTGCTTAACAGGCAATAAAAAGCCGCCAGCGAAGGCGGCTATAGTGGTTAGTTGCTTGGGGTGATCCGTTGCGCATACTCCTCGACAACGATGCTGTTGTGAGGCCATCGGGCCTTAGCTGACTCTAACGCCTCCTCATAGCTCATTATCTTGCCAAGCATAGTCATGGGCTTGCCGTCTCTCAGTACCCGCCAAGCCATGCGCCGATTGTCATTAGCGGGCACCAGTTCACGCAGTAGCGCTGCTTTGTGCGACCTGATCCATATGCGGATATCGTCGGTGATGTTCTCGCTAGGCCATACGTAAAGGCGTTCGCCGGGTAGTGGGTCGGCATGTAAGCCGTGGTTTCTGAGGTAGTCGAGGGCGGCCATTAGAATTCCTCCCCATTACTTGCTTGCTGACGGGTCGATTTATCCGAAACATCGAAACAACCCGCATGGTTACTGGCCTCGGAGTGTTTCCCTTGCGAAACACTGTGGTTTTCTGTTTCGTTGGAAATGTCGCTGTAACCCGCGTGGTTGCTGGTTTGTTTCGTTGTTTCGCTTTGCTGGGGGGGAGTAGGCGAAAGATAGCGCCGGAATGCTTCGGCAAAGTCTTTCCGGTCATACCCTTTTTTGGTTTCGTAGCCGATGCGTAACTGTTTCGATTTGATACCAAAGTCACCTAGCTTGGTCGCTACTTGGCGGGCGGTAATTGGCTGCCCTCTGTTCCATGAATTCCAGGGGGCTTCGCTGTTGGCATGTAGCGCGTTAACCAGCTCAGCGCTAAACAGGCGATCAACGCTTTTCTCCTCAAATACCTCCTTGATGTCCTTCAGCAGTTCAGTGCCCACGTCTGGGGCTTGCTCGGCATCGTCCATCCGGGTGATTGTCATAGCAATACGCTTAGCGCGCTCTGGCCACTCCCCGCCGATAGAAACGGCAATTTGCTGTAGCGGTTCCCAATTATCAGCGGCGCGGTTACTGAGGCCAGGAATGGGCTCAGGCCGGGCGCTGGATACCGTCTCGGCTAAATCATCTTGCAGTCGTGACAGTTGGCGCTTGAGCCTTTCACGCAGCCCTTGGGGCATGAAGCGGATGTTCTCGACTTTCTCATGGGGCAGCTTGCGGCGTAGCTCAAAGCGAATAGACCTGCTCGCCAGTGTGTTAGCAATGCTACCGATCCCACACAGCGCTTTAGCGCCCCAAGTAGCAAAGCGCTTAGGCTCGTGATCTTCACCTACCACGCGAATGATGAAGCCATTGCGGCGGTGTCCCGAATTGAGCACGCCTCTGGCATCCTCGTTATCACGCAGGAAGGTATCCACCTCATCAATCAGTAGCGTTGGTGTCCACTTGTCCATAGAGCGGAAAAGCGCGGCGGGGCTTATGCCGTCGCACTTGAGCGGCTGGAAGGCGAACGTCTCTAGGAACTCCAACAGTGTGGACTTGCCGCAATTTGGCAAGGGGGCTGTAATATTAGCTAAAGGCGCAACATGCACTTCATCAATGAACCAAGTGAAAGCGATCCACAGCGCGGCGGCATCGGCTACTTCGGGTTCACAAACAACGTATTGCCTTAGCGTGTCTGATAGCTCCCTCACCAGTAATGCGCCGTCTACGTGGTCTTGCCAAGGCTCGATAGTGGGGAATAGCTCCCCACCTTCACCGCTTGATAACGTCCGGGTCAGTTTATCCAGCTCGGCAACCTGTACTTTTGCCTTTTTGGCAGCGGCTCGGATACGTTGCCAATCAGCAGGGCTGTTCTGTCTAATGCTGGTGATATGGTCGAGAATGCTCTGCTCAAAAAGCGCGCCGGGATCATCCAAAGCAACATCAATAGCGCTCTGCACTATGTCCATCGGTTTTAGTGGCTCGGGCGCATTATCGACCACTTCTTTGATGTTGGGCTGACTCATAGCGCCAGCCCTCCCCCTAGTCGCGCCAGGTCATTAAAGTCAGTCACTCCCTCGTGAGTCTCAGGCCACACACAACGCGCCCCAATGGCTGAGGCAGCTTCCTTGCCCTTGGTAACGCCAGGATTGCCAGCGGTGCCATGGTCGTTATCAGCGCAAACGATGATGGGTTGGGTGGGGTAGCGTTCGCGTAGGCTTTTCGCCACGGGTAGCAGGTTGCCCGCATTCATGGCAGCGGCTACCGCGTAGCCTGTCGCCTCGTGAAGCGTGGCAGCGGTTGCCCATCCTTCAGCGATCAAAAGCGGCTGGTGTGGTTCAATGCTGCCTATTGGCGAATAGCAGCCCTTTACCTTGCCGCCTGTCTTAAAGTATTTGGCTCCATCCGGCCCGATGGTCTGCCAATTAACCAGGCGCTGCCCATCGGTAAGCGGAACTACCAACAGTTCACGCCGTTGGCGCAGGTTGTAGGGCTTCACTCCCTTGGCGGCTAGGTAGGCATGGGTAGGGCTTGCAGGCGTTAGCAGCGGCCATTCTTGGCGCGTTTGGCTGGCCACTAGGGCATAACCACGTTCGCGCTCTGCCTGTCGCTCAACACGGCGCTTTTCGGCTTCCTGTCGCGCTTTCTCTGCAACTTGCGGGTCAGGGGTATCGTCAGCAAATACGCTATGCTTTTCACCGGTAGCCCAATCGCCATGCACACCAAAATCATGATGCAGCACGTACCAAAGGCGGTTGTTACCCTTGCGGGCCTCGGGGTGGTCGTGTCGGTGAATATCACCATCACCAATAGGGCTGACACTGAGGCCATGGTGGGTGATAATGCTTTCAGAAAATTTGTTCTCTATGGCGATCTGTTTACCGACGATCTCCGATAGCGCCCATGCCCCACCAAGGCTGGGCGTTTTTATTGCTCGATGCATAGGAGCCCCTCCTCTTGCAGCCAGTCGCAGCGATCATCAAGACTGCTGGACAATAACCACAGCGCTTCAATCAGCGCTTCACGCTTCAAACCATCAAGATCATGGTCGTTAAGCAGCATCGCTACGCCTGCGAGGATTTTGGACGCCTGTTGCATTTGGCGAATGTCGCCAGTAAGGGCAGCTTTCAGAAGGTAGGTTTGATCTTGAGGAGTCATAGGCCAGTCTCCTTGCTGAATGCCTGGGCTTCGCGCTGCATCTCCTTGAACTCAAGGTGATTGACTAAACCACTGGCAAGCGCCTGCTCGGCTGTTAAAAAGCGATCCGGGTTAGTGAACTGGAAGCGAATAGTTCGGGTGCGTAGGTCGCAGTTAATGGCTATGGGCATCATTGGGCCACCTCCTGAGAATCCAGGTAGGCAACAGCACCAGCCAGCGCGCTCTCTACGGTGTGGGCACCAATACCGTGCGGCATATCGGCATCAAACCAAGCGGCTACTGGAACGGCGGCTTTTTCGTGGTGAGTTATGTGGCAAGCGTCACTGCGTCCAGTTTGGCGCACGGCATCACGCCAATCGGTGGCTTCAATGACGGTTTCTTGACCAGTGCGGGCGAAGGTGATTTTGAATAGGCTCATTGGCTCACCTCCGCGTTTTCAGCGCGTAAGGTGTCGTAAGCCTGCATCAGACGGCTGCGACGAATGTGGGCTTGCTCGGCCTCTAGGGCGCGTGCTTTTTCAATATGGGAGTTGTAGCGCTTGAGCCGGACGGCGGCGCTTGAGTCTGAAAACAACGCAGATTTCGCCATTGCTCGATGAGCGGCGGCGCGTGCAGACGGATTTCGGGTAGGGAATAGCTTCATGGGTAAGACTCCTTGATTCATGGAGTCACCACCACTGCTTCCAAACAATGGGGGCGACTGTACGCAGGTTGGAAGACCGGGAATCAAGGAAACCGGCAGGCCGAAGCCTCCTACGCACAGCCGCCATAACGGCACAAAAAAAGCACCATCAGGGAAGGCACTTGTGCGCCTCGATTCGTTCGGGCTTCCAAACCCGGCTGACGATTTTGCGCCAGCCGTTGAAGCATATAACGGCATTGGTAAGCGTTGCAAGGTCATTATGCTGCACCTCGCATAGCCAGCTTGGCATCCAGCCAGGCGTTAACCTCGGCAATGGGGAAGTAGCATTGTGCTTGCTGGCTGTCGCTGAACTTTAGCGGGCGGGGAAAGCTGGGGTCGTTCTTCAGCAACTTGTCGATGCCGCTACGGGTCATATCCATAGCGCGGCATAGATTGGGCTTAGTGATTAGCTTTTGGTCTTGGGGTAGTGCTTCGATATTCATAAGAACGCCTCTGTATGAGTGACGCTCTTATGGTGGTGTTTAACCTGAAGTTGTTGGTGCAGGTGCAAAATGCAGATTGCAGGTTATCGGCGCTTCTTGGCTTCCCATGCCTTGATTGCTGCGCCAACATGCTCTTTTAGTTTGCGGTCGCCCATATTGGTAACGTCATCGGGTATGGTGTTGAGCATATCCTCGACGACACGCGACGCTTTCGGCTTTTCCCCATTTCGGTAGTCTGGCCCGTGCTTACTAGCGTATACCTCCACCAGCAGCCCGAACACCTCAAGCGCCCGCGACTCCTCGCCTCCAACACTTTTAGCTTCGGGTGTGTCGATACCAGCTAAAAAATCGGGAAGCTCGCTCTCATTCCATCCTAGCGAAGATAACCATCGGGAAAGCTCTTGTCGCGTGACATCAAAGTCAAAGCTATCGTATGTGGATAGGCCTGCTAACTCGGCACTTTCCCATCGCCCATGGCTCCCCCAAAGCCGTATTTTGCCGACAGGCATTAGATTGCCATCTATGGCTGCTTGTCTAGCTACAGTAAGCCAATTAGCAGCTTCTTGGGCTTGTGGAATATCAAAGCGAAGCGCGGCCTTAACTGAGTCAGTATCTCCTGCGCCTGACTCTATTGGCACTGACTCCGAAAGATAGTTGGGCCATATTGAACGGGGGTCGATCCCCGCTATCAGTAAGCACGCGCTTTCGATGTGCAGTTTTTTACATGCTCGCCAAACATTCAAAGAAGACATAAGCGTAACTCCTAACGCTAGCACTCCGATTAGGTTGGCTGGCTAACGCGGTGGAGTTGTTCGCGCTTTCAGGCCGTCGCCCTAGCCAGCCAATTCGGTTGTTATGCTCGCTTAAATTCCACCACGTTTCCGCGCTGCAAGTTGTCCAAGTGATCGGCGTACCACTGCATCATCACGCGGCGCTGCTCGATGTACTGCGCCTTGTTATAAACGCCTGCCACACCGTCTTTAACGTGAGATAGCTGGGCCTCTATGTGGTCGGCGTTATAGCCGTGCTCATTCAGGATCGTGCTAGCGATGTGCCGGAAGCCGTGCCCGGTCTGGCGTCCCTCATAGCCAAGGCGGCGTAGTGCCATGATGAATACCGTGTTCGACCGTGGCGCTGTCTTGTCGCTGCGGCCTGGGAATAGAAGGGGTTGGTACCCGGTCAGTTGGTGGAGGTTCTGAAGGGCTTCAATAGCCTGCTTAGGCAGTGGAACAGTATGCTCACGGCGGCGCTTCATCCGTTCGGCGGGGATCGTCCATAGCGCTTTGTCTAGGTCGAACTCTTCCCAGCGTGCCTCTCTTAGCTCTGAGGGGCGCACGGCTAGGCGGGAAAGCAGGAATAGGCCAAGGCGTACATCTTCAGCGTGAGGGTAAGAGCCAATAGCGCGAAGCAGGGCGGGTAGTTCGTCTTGGCTAACGTGGGAATAGTTGGCCGCTCGGCGGGTGGTCAGGTGCTTATGCAGGCTCTCCAATGGGTTGTACTGGATGCGCCCACTCACTAGCGCCAGGTCGTACACTTCCCGGCAGATAGCGCGTATGCGGCTAGTCTGCTCAATGATCCCGGTCTTTTCCAGGCTGCGCAGGAACTCCAACCATTCCATTGGCGTTATGTCGGTGAAGGGGCGCTTGCCGAACTTTGGGAAGACGTGCTTTTGCAGCGAGCCAATGACGCGGGTGGAGGTGCCGTCTGTCCAGTTCTGGCGCTTGTTGGTGTGCCACTCCCTCGCCAGCGCTTCAAAGGTGCTGTTGGCAGCCTCTAGCGACTCGGCTTCCCTTGTCCGCTTGGAGACGATGGGATTCTGGCCATTGGCTNNATGGGATTCTGGCCATTGGCTGCGTCTGCTCTGAGCTGGTCGGCCTTAACACGCGCCAGGCTGCCGCTTGTTTCCGGATACCCGCCTAAGCCAATCCAAGACCACTTGCCGTCTGGCTTCTTGTAGCGCAGTTCCCAAGACTTTGAGCCGTTGGGCTTCACCCTGAAGTAAAGGCCACTGCCGTCCAGTTCCCTGTATGCCTTGGCCTCTGGTTCCAGTGTCGCCAATACTGTGTCAGCCAGCGGGCGGCGCTTAATCTGTGAGCGTTTCATTCTTGTATGCCTCTGGTTCACAATATCGTAAAGCATACACACAGGCATACACGGTGCGCAATGCTGTATGGGTATATGTGAAAGCATACAGACACAAAAAAACCCGCACTGGGCGGGCTTTTCTGCATCATTCAGACCTATGTGGAAGCATCTGAATTTAGGTAGGTGGTGGAGGCGGCGGGAATTGAACCCGCGTCCGCCAGCACGCGCCTATTGGCTCTACATGCTTAGATTTCGTCATTTGCTTTAACGCAACTGACTCCGACGATCAGGATTCAGCCACGCGAGCCTTCTAAGTTTAACGATTGATGAGAAGACACCACCAACCGCGGTCCTATCAGCTTTAGCTCGTATCCCATCAGTGATGAATAGGCACATCACCTTTGGGCCAGACAAGAAGCTAACAGTGTTTAAGCTGCTAGCGCGCCTTGAGCGTAGTTTTCGTCATTTGCGACTATTTTTCGTGATGTGGGATTTACGAGATACATCACGCTCTCGGCATGCACCGCAAGGGTTGTCACCAGCGTCGAAACCATGTCGCCCCCTGATTACAGATGAGCATTCTAACGTGCTCACACCGAATTGACCAGTTATGCCTTGTTATGTTCCCGCATTATCCGACCTTTCTGACGGCTCCAGTCGCGATCTTTCTCGGTGGCGCGCTTGTCATGCAGCTGTTTGCCGGTCACCAGTGCCAGCTCACACTTCACCTTGTTGCGTTTCCAATAGAGCTTGAGCGGCACGCAAGTGTGGCCTTTGTCCTGAGTCACCGAGAAAATTTTGGCAATTTCCTTACGGTGCAGAAGCAACTTACGCGTGCGCGTCGGGTCAGCAATTTCGTGGGTGCTTGCTGTATTAAGCGGCATGATATGGCTGCCTAGTAAAAAAGCCTCGCCGTTACGAACCAAAATGTAGGTGTCGGTAAGCTGTGCTTTACCAGCGCGAAGGCTTTTAACTTCCCAGCCCGCGAGTACCAAACCTGCTTCTAAGGTTTCGTTGATATGGTACTCAAACCGAGCCTTCTTGTTTTGGGCAATAACGCTGCTGCTAGGGCCCTTGCTGTTACCTTTCTTAGTGGCCATGGAACCTCATCGTTGATCTGTCAGTAGCACCCCCTTCGTTATGTGGGGAGGCGTGATACCATTCAAGGTCTACAAAAATGTTTCCCATGATACGCTTTGGGCACTGTGAAGTCAGCGGAGAGGTCAATGCCAACCGTTAATCGTACCGCCTTGGTGCGGCACACCCCCCAACAAATGTTCGATCTGGTTAATGACTTCGAACGCTATCCCGAGTTCCTGCCGGGGTGTCGCCGTGCGCGCCTGCTAGAGCATGACGAGGCGCATTTGATTGGCGAGATGACCCTTGGACGTGCGGGTGTGGAACAAACAATCACTACTCGAAATGATTTATATGCCCCCGAGCGGATTGAGTTGTCGTTAGTAAAAGGGCCGTTCAAGCAGCTTAAAGGGCGTTGGTTATTTATCCCGATGGGGGAAAACGCCTGCAAAGTCAGCTTGGAAATGGAATTTGTATTTGCCAATCGCTTGCTTAGCATGGCGTTTGGAAAATTATTTCAGCAAATTGCGGGGCAGCTTGTCGATGCCTTCACGAAGCGTGCTGACGAGCGCTATGGCCGTTGATACGTTCGCGGTAGAGGTTGCCTTCGCCTTGCCGCGCAAACAGCGTCTAGTGGCCTTACAGGTGCAGCAAGGCACAACCGCACGGCAAGCGGTAATGATGGCAGATCTACCAAGCCTGTTTCCCGAGATCCCCAGCGATACCTTTGAACAGGCACCGCTGGGAATTTTTGGCAAAGCGCTGCGCCAGCCTGAACAAGAAGCGCTGCGTCCAGGCGACCGCGTTGAGGTGTATCGTCCATTAGAGATAGACCCCAAAGCTGCCCGCCTGGAGCGGGCAAAGCGTCAAGCCAGAGGCGGGTAACTTATTCGGGAGGCATCACTGGCTATGGCGCTGTGGCATTTTCTGACGTAGGTACTCGCTGACTAGGTGCGTTGATGCCGGTGATTGGATCTGCTGTTTCTGTTGCAGGGCCTGCGCCGGTGTCCGTGCTGATCGGCAGATCGCTAGAGAAATCACCTTGCTGTTCAACGTTCACCAAACGTCCCATGTTATCGAACGTGAGGGTTACACGCCGCTGCTCAACATCCGCGTACGCTTTATCAATACGATAAACGTAATCCCATTCTCGCGTGTCAAACGGGGCTTCCAGCAACGGGCGACCCATCACATAAGTGACTTGTTCTCGGGTCATTCCTGGCTGTAATTGGCTGACCATTTCTTCGGTCACCAAGTTGCCCTGAGGGATGTCGCGCTTGTAAACGCCAACGTAGCTGCAGCCGCTAACAACGGTTAGGGCAACGGAAAGAGTAATGATGCGAGTCAATTTTTGCATTTGAGCCTATTCTTCACTATCGTGGTTTCGGTCGATCATACCCGACCTAACCTGTTACTGCGAAGAGCAACCATGGCCGATCAGAACCATGAACTGCGCAAAGCCGGGCTGAAAGTAACCCTGCCGCGCGTCAAGATCCTGCAGATTCTCGAAAATGCTTCGGGTCAACACCACCTTAGCGCAGAAGAAGTGTACAAAACACTGATTGATGCGGGCGAGGATGTTGGCTTGGCTACCGTGTACCGCGTGCTGACTCAGTTTGAATCAGCAGGCTTGGTGATCCGTCATAATTTTGATGGTGGCCACGCGGTGTTCGAGATGACTCAAGAAGACCACCACGACCATATGGTGTGTTTAGAAAGTGGTGAAATCATTGAGTTTGTCGATGAAATCATCGAGCGACGTCAGCAAGAGATCGCCGAAGAGCACGGCTATGAACTTGTGGACCATGCCCTGGTGCTTTACGTACGCCCCCGTGGGTCGGACGTAACCCGACAGGACAGCGGCCCCACAAATAAAAAATAGTCGCGCTAAATAAAACGCCCCTAGGGTGCGAGTGATGACTCATTCGCGCCCTAGGGGCGTTTTTTATAGTGTGTGGCGTTTGCTAGCGCGTTGTCGATTGAAAAAAGCGCTTAGTGCGGTGGCCGTTGGCTCGCGTGCAGCATTTCGCGGGCGTGGGCGAGTGTTTGGTCAGATAGCGTTACACCGCCCAACATGCGGGCGAGTTCGCTGATACGCCCCTGTTCGTCCAGCAGGGCCATATGGGTCAGCGTGCTATCTCGTTTGGCGCGTTTTTCAATATGCAGGTGCTGATGCGCCTGAGCGGCGACCTGAGGCAGGTGGGTGACAGTCATTACTTGACCGTTTTCGCCGAGCTTGCGCAGCAGTTGACCGACAATTTCGGCCGTCGCTCCCGAGATACCCACGTCCACTTCATCGAAGACCAAGCTGGGAATGGTGGAGTGGGAAGCGGCCACCACTTGAATGGCAAGGCTGATGCGCGATAATTCACCGCCCGAAGCCACTTTGGTTAGCGGCCTAGCGGGCTGGCCTGGGTTCGCGCTAATCAGGAATTGGACGTGGTCCAGGCCTTCCGGCGTAGGCGTTTCACGCGGGGTAACGTCCACGTCAAAGCGTGCTTTACCCATCGCCAAGAACCCTAGTTGTTGTTGCACTTCTTTGCCCAAGTGAACGGCGGTTTTTTGTCGCGCCTCGCTTAGTTGTTTGGCATCGCTGCGATAGCGCTCGCGGTATTCAGACACTTGGTTGCTTAACGACTCCAGGTCGTCGTCGCTGGCTTCTAGCAGTTCGACTTCCTGGCTGAGTCGGGCATGCAGTGCGCAAATCTCTTCCGGGGCAACGTGGTGTTTACGGGCAATACGGTGGACATCGCCAAGCCGTTCTTCTACCCAGGCTAGGCGCTCTGGGTCTAGTTCAGTTGTACTGGCAAGACGATTTAGCTCGCTGGAAGCTTCCTCTACTTGAATGCGCGCATCGCTAAGCATAGCCAAGGTATTGGCCAGTGTGCCTTTGTCACTGCCGGGTAACGCGCTTAAATGGGCATAGGCTTGATTTAACAGCGACAGAGCGCCACCTTCATCGCTCGCGCAGCAGTCGGCGGCAAACTGGGTTTCACGCAGCGTCTCTTCCGCATGGGCGAGGGTATGCTGCTCCTCTTCTAGCGTTTGCAGCTCACCCTCTGCCAGTCCCAGTTGATCTAATTCTTCTACTTGGTAGCGCAACAGCTGCCGCTTTGCCTCAACTTCACTGCCTTCTTCGCTGAGTTTTTTTAATCGCCGCCGGGCGCTGCGCCACTCGCGGAAGGTTTCAGCTAGTTGCTGGCTACGCTCACGTAGCCCGGCATAATCATCTAGCAGGGCGAGGTGGGTTTCTTCACGCATAAGCGCCTGATGAGCATGCTGTCCATGGATTTGAATCAGCTGCTCGCCCAGCGATTTTAGGTCGGCGATGGTGGCGGGGTGGCCATTGATCCACGCTTTGGAGCGACCGCTGGCGGTAACCACACGGCGCAGCAAGCACTCTTCAGCAGGCAGCTCGCGAGCAGTCAACCACTCTGTGGCAGCGGGTAGGTGTTGAATATCAAAACGCGCGGAAAGGTCGGTGCGCTCACGTCCATGGCGCACGCTGCCAGCGTCGGCACGCTCGCCCAAACATAGGCCAAGGGCGCCGAGTAAAATCGATTTGCCTGCCCCAGTTTCCCCGGTAATCGCCGTCATACCACGGGTTAGGTCGAGTTCAAGGCGGTCAACAATAGCGTAATCTTGGATTGCTAGCTGCGTGAGCATAAGGCCTCCTGAGGCGGTGCGGCACAGAAGCTGGATACTTATCCAATAATTGTTGTTTTATACAGTAGTCTATAACTCACTTCAATGCCCCTCTTGAGATGGCTTTTATGGCCCCCATATAGCGTCCATACGTGGTTAATACTCGTTACTTAACCGAGGTGGCCGTTAATGCCACCGCTGCATACTTTTCAGGAGCTAGGCATGGCAAAAGAACCGCAAACCCCATTAGATGATGAGCTGGCCCGCCAAGAGCAAGAGGCGGAAGTCACCGAGCAAGCGGCTGAAGAGCGCCTGGTCGAGGGTGAGCTGGAAGGGTTAATCGAGGACGACGCTGCGTTAGAGGACGGCGTGGGAAACCCGGAAGCCGATATGCTAGCCGCTCAGGTGGAAGAGCTTGAGCAGAGCTTGGCGGAAGCTAAAGACCAAGCGCTACGTGCCGCTGCTGAAGCTCAAAACGTGCGTCGCCGAGCTGAGCAAGAGGCTGAAAAAGCACGCAAGTTTGCTTTAGAAAAATTTGTTAAAGAGCTGTTGCCCGTTGTTGATAGCCTGGAAAAAGCCCTAGAGAGCATGGAAGACGGAGCCTCTGACGTACATCGTGAGGGCGTTTCCATGACCCTCAAAATGCAGTTAGGCGTATTGAATAAATTTGGCGTGGAAAGCGTTGAACCCCAGGGTGAACCCTTCGACCCCCAAGTTCACGAAGCGATGGCGATGGTGCCGAATCCCGAGCTTGAACCCAATACCGTCATGGATGTGATGCAGAAGGGTTATTTGCTTAACGGCCGCCTAGTTCGCCCCGCGATGGTGGTGGTTAGCCAAAAAGCCAATTAAGCATTGGCTGACGCAAAGCAAAAAAAGCCCCTTGAAATGCTGCAAGCGGCCCCCAAATAAAGGGCAACCCGCGGGAAAACCCGCAAACGCTTTAAATTTCAAAAAGCAGATTTTTGACATCAGCTTTCAAACATCAGTTTTGTAACAACCGAATTCGAGGTTTTTGCTATGGGACGCATTATTGGTATCGACCTGGGCACCACCAACTCTTGTGTGGCAGTGCTCGATGGTGACAGCGCTAAAGTCATTGAAAATGCCGAAGGCGGCCGCACTACGCCTTCCATTATTGCTTACACCGACGATGGTGAGACGCTGGTAGGCCAGGCGGCAAAACGTCAGGCCGTCACCAACCCTGAGAACACCCTTTACGCGATCAAGCGCCTGATTGGCCGTCGCTTCAAAGATGATGTCGTACAAAAAGACATCAAAATGGTGCCTTACAAAATCGCCGAAGCCGACAACGGTGATGCCTGGGTTGAAGTAAAAGGCAAAAAAATGGCGCCGCCGCAGGTAAGTGCGGAAGTGCTGAAGAAAATGAAGAAAACCGCCGAAGACTACCTCGGCGAAGCGGTAACTGAAGCGGTCATCACCGTACCGGCGTACTTTAACGACAGCCAGCGCCAGGCCACGAAAGATGCGGGCCGCATCGCCGGTCTTGATGTTAAACGCATCATTAACGAGCCGACCGCTGCTGCATTGGCCTACGGGATGGACAAATCCCGTGGTGATAAAACCATCGCGGTATATGACCTGGGTGGCGGTACTTTCGATATCTCTATTATCGAAGTGGCCGACGTTGACGGCGAAACTCAGTTTGAAGTGTTAGCCACCAACGGCGACACCTTCCTGGGCGGCGAAGACTTCGACTTGGCGCTGATCAACTACTTAGTTGACCAGTTCAAAGCGGACAGCGGTATGGATCTGTCTGGCGACAACCTCGCGATGCAGCGCCTGAAAGAAGCGGCTGAGAAGGCTAAAATTGAGCTTTCCAGTGCCCAGCAGACAGACGTTAACTTGCCGTACATCACCGCTGACAACACTGGCCCGAAACACCTTAACGTGAAGGTGACGCGTGCCAAGCTGGAGTCGTTGGTTGAAGATCTGGTACAGCGTTCGCTCGACCCGTGCAAAATGGCGCTGAAAGATGCTGGTTTGTCTGCATCTGAAATCGACGAAGTGATTCTGGTCGGTGGCCAGACGCGTATGCCGATGGTGCAGAAGAAAGCCGCTGATTTCTTCGGTAAAGAAGCGCGTAAAGACGTCAACCCAGATGAAGCGGTTGCTGTTGGTGCGGCGATTCAGGGCGGTGTTCTTGGCGGCGACGTAAAAGACGTACTGCTGCTCGACGTTACCCCGCTGACCCTGGGTATTGAAACCCTGGGTGGCGTAATGACGCCGCTGATCGACAAAAACACCACCATCCCCACGAAGAAGACGCAAACCTTCTCCACGGCGGATGACAACCAAACGGCAGTGACGATTCACGTCGTTCAGGGTGAGCGTAAGCAGGTCTCGCAGAATAAGTCGCTGGGTCGTTTTGATCTTGCCGACATTCCGCCAGCACCGCGTGGTGTGCCGCAGATTGAAGTGGCCTTCGACCTGGATGCCAACGGCATTCTAAACGTATCGGCCAAAGATAAGGCGACCAATAAAGAGCAGTCTATCGTCATTAAAGCGTCCAGCGGTCTCACGGATGAAGAGATCGAGCAAATGGTACGCGATGCGGAAGCTCACGCGGACGAAGACAAAAAGTTCGAAGCGCTGGTGCAGCTGCGTAACCAAGCAGATGGCATGATTCACGCCACTCGCAAAACCGTGCAGGAAGCCGGCGATAAAGCGACCGATGACGAGAAACAAGCCATCGAGACCGCGATCAGCGAGCTGGAAGAAGCAGTGAAGACTGACGATCAGGACAACATCCAGCAGAAGCTGGACGCGCTGGCCGAAGTGTCTGGTCAATTGGCGCAGAAAATGTACGCCGAGCAGGCGGAAGCTGCTCAGCAGGCGGACGGCGAAAGTGCTGAAAATGCCAGCACCAAGCCAGAGGATGACGTGGTTGACGCTGAGTACGAAGAAGTCAATGACGACAAAAAGAAACAGTAAATCACCTCTATCTGCTAAGGAATGCGGTAGCGCGGGAGACAACTCCCGCGTTGCTGTTTCCGAAGCAGACGCCTAATTAAGTGCGTAGCTAACCAGGAGGCGTAGGACCCATGTCCAAACGCGATTATTACGAAGTCCTGGGTGTCGAAAAAGGGGCTGATCAGAAAGAGATCAAAAAGGCCTACCGCCGCTTGGCGCAAAAATTCCACCCTGATCGAAACCCGGACGATAACACTGCAGCGGAAAAATTCCGTGAGGTGTCAGAAGCGTACGAAGTCTTAAGCGATGGCGAAAAGCGCGCGGCGTATGACCAGTTTGGTCACGCCGGTGTTGACGGCCAGGGCGGCGGCTTTGGCGGTGGTGGGTTCGGTGGTGGTGGCGCTGGCGACTTCAGCGACATCTTCGGTGATGTGTTTGGCGATATCTTTGGTGGCGGTGGTGGCCGTCGTCGTGGACCTAATGCCCCCGCGCGTGGCAGTGATCTGCGCTACAACTTAGAGCTGGATCTGGAAAACGCCGTTTCCGGCACAACCGTTGATATCCGCGTGCCACGCCATATCGAATGTGACCGCTGCGATGGTGAAGGTGCTGAGCCTGGCTCTAGCAAAGAAACCTGTCCCACGTGCCACGGCCACGGCCAAGTGCGTATGCAGCAAGGCTTCTTCGCGGTTCAGCAAACCTGCCCGACCTGTCACGGTAGTGGCCAGCACATTAAAGTGCCGTGCCACAAATGTAACGGTGAAGGCCGCGTACGGGAAACGCGCACACTGTCGGTGAAGATTCCGCCGGGAGTGGATACAGGTGATCGCATTCGCCTGAATGGTGAGGGTGAAAGTGGTGTTAACGGTGGCCCGCCCGGTGACCTGTATGTTCAGGTATCGATCAAGCCACACCACATCTTCCAGCGCGATGGCAAACACCTGCAGTGTGACGTGCCAATTAACTTTGTTGACGCTGCATTGGGTGGGGAGCTGGAAGTGCCCACGCTAGATGGCCGTGTGAAGCTGAAGATTCCACCGGAAACTCAAACCGGTAAGCTCTTCAGACTGCGCGGTAAAGGCGTGAAGCCGGTACGCGGCGGCGCACCTGGCGACCTGCTTTGCAAAGTGGTGCTGGAGACGCCGGTCAATCTCAATGACGAGCAGAAAGACCTGCTTCGTCAGTTGCAAGAGAGCTTTGACGGCAGCAATAGCCACAGCCATTCGCCGAAGAAAACTGGTTTCTTCGACAGTGTGAAGAAGTTTTTTGAAGAGATGAAGCCGTAACGGCGATTCACTTCACAGCACATCAGCGCCCCGGCACTTTCAAGTGTTGGGGCGTTTTTTTGTTAACTAGTTATTGCTAATTCATTGTGTTGCATAGTGTAAAATAGTGGGTCTGATGGGCTTATCGCTTAATCGCTAACCGATACCCTTTTAAAGCGTGGATTATTTGCACATAACTTATTAGCACATAAGGACGAGGGCAAATGCTAGCGGATGAAGAGTCTCGCCCTGGGTTGGGCATTGGGCTGCGAGTGCTTTCTGGCGTGCTGTTCACCGGCATGTTGGTGTGTATTAAAGCGGTGAGTGACGAGGTTCCGGTAGGGCAGTCGGTTTTTTTCCGCTCGCTATTTGCGCTGTTGCCGATTGTTGTGTTTTTGATGCTACGTCGCGAGTTTCCGCAGGGATTGGCGACGCGCCGTCCACTGGGGCACGCGTTGCGCTCGGGCCTTGGGGCAGCGGCAATGTTCGCATCGTTCGCGGCGGTGGCCTTGTTACCTGTCGCGGAAACTACGTTGTTAGCCCAGCTGACGCCCGTGTTTATGGCATTGGGTGGTGTCTTGCTGCTGGGGGAGCGCTTCTCGCTTTATCGGGCGGGCGCTATTGCGTTGGCGTTAGCTGGGGTGGCGGTGCTGGTACTGCCAGGGCTTGAGGCCAGTCGCGAGCAAGGGCAGCTGGCTGGCTATGCACTAGGCGCGCTGAGCGCGCTGTTAACCGCTGGAGCGCTGCTAACCGTACGGCGCATTTCACGTACCGAAACAGCCGGTTCCATTGCCTTCTACTTTATTCTGGTCTCTGCGCTAGCGGGGTTGGCAACACTGCCCTTGGGCTGGGCACCGCTTAAGGGTGACGTGGTGTGGTTGTTAGTGCTGTCTGGCTTGTTTGGCGGTTCGGCTCATATTGCGATGACGCTGGCGCTACGTTACGCCGAAGCGTCACGCCTAGCGCCTTTTGAATATATTGCGTTGGTGTGGCCTGTGTTAGCAGATTGGATGCTGTTTGGCCTGCCGGTTTCTAGCGGCTTTTTGCTGGCATTGCCGTTGCTACTTAGCGGGGTCGGGCTGGCCACACTAGAAGGCCGCCGGATTAAACGGCTTCTTCGACAATAAGCTGAGGGCGGCCCTTTGAGCATGGCTCAATACGCGCCGTCACTTTGTAAACTTGGCGCAGTAACTCAGGTGAGATTACCTCCTCGGTTGAACCGCAGGCGATTAAACGGCCGTTCTCTAACACCATGGCTGCATCAGTGAAGCGCAACGCATGCCCGAGGTCGTGAAGGGCAACCAGAATAAGCATGTTGCGCTCATCGGCAAGGCGCCGCAGTACGCTTAGCAGGTTGATTTGGCGGTTAAGGTCAAGCGCTGAGGTAGGCTCATCCAGCATTAAAATTTCAGGCTCTTGAACCAGCGCCTGGGCGGCACTCACCAATTGGCGCTGTCCGCCGCTCAGATCACCGATATCGCGTTCGCCAAGTGCGCTGATATTGAGCTCTTCAAGCGCTCGGTCGACCTGGGTAAGGTCTTCAGGCTGCACTTTTAGGCTGCGCCCTTGCATACGTGCCAGTAGCACTGATTCGTACACCGTTAGCACTGCTTTTGCCCCCGTATCTTGAGGCATATACGCCACTGGGCGTTCGGCACTGGTGCCACTGACAATCACCTCACCGTCCCCTTTTAGCAGGCCTAAAATACGGCGAAACAGGGTTGATTTACCTGCTGCGTTAGGGCCAAGCAGGGCGACAACCTGGCCGCCCTGAAAGCGCGGCGTTGTAATGTCCTGAATAATAGGACGGCGCCCGTAGCGAGCAGAAACGTGGTTAAGTTGTAGGGTTACCATGATGCCTTCTTATGGTTGAGTACCAAAAATAGGAAGAAGGGAATGCCCACGAGTGATGTGATAATGCCAATGGGAATAATGGTGCCTGGGATAATGATTTTGGAAATCACTGAGCCAACCGAAAGAATAAGCGCGCCGCATAAAGCAGAGCCGGGCAGGAAGAAGCGCTGATCCTCACCCAGCAGAATGCGCGCAATATGTGGCCCTACTAGGCCGATAAAACCAATAGTGCCGACAAAAGCGACGGCAATCGCTGCAAGCAGCGACACCAGCACTAAAACTTCTAAGCGTAGTGTGCGTGGGTTGACACCCATGCTTTCGGCCTTGGTATCCCCTAGGCGCATAGCGGTTAGTGCCCAGCCGTGGCGCGCCAGTAACGGCATAACGGCTGCCAGTACACCGAGTGCAATCCAAAACTTTGGCCAGGTTGCCTTGGTGAGACTGCCCATGGTCCAGAAGACAACAGCGGCGACAGCCTGTTGGCTGGCAAAAAACTGAATCAATGCCATTAATGAGTTAAAAATAAACACCATCGCAATGCCTAGCAGTACGATCGTTTCCACGGTGACGCCGCGCTTAAGGCTGAGTGCGTGAATTAAAAAAGCGGTCACCATTGCCATCAGGAACGCATTGATGGGGACAACATACTCAATGGCCGCAGGAATGATCGCAACGCCAAAAGCCAAGCCCAGGGCAGCGCCAAAGCTAGCGCCGGCCGAAATGCCTAACGTAAACGGGCTGGCTAGCGGGTTGCTTAGGATCGTTTGCATCTGAGCCCCGGCCACCGAGAGGCTGGCACCGACCACTAACGCCATCAGCGCCACGGGCATGCGAATTTCCCACAAAATGACACGTGCCTGCTGGCTAACAGACTCCGGGGTAAACAAAGCAGCAACGACTTCGCCAAGACTGTAGCGTGCAGGGCCGAGTGCAAGGTCAATACACAGGCTTAAGAACAGTGCTATGACCAGCGCCGCCAAGATCATTTGGCGACGAAATACCTGGGTGCGATAGAAGGCGCGCCCGTGGGACACGCTATTCATAGCAGTGCTGTCAGTCGCCATTTAAAGATATCCAATAACCGGGTGCATAATCGATAGGCAGAAAGCGATCGTGCAGCTCGCGCATTGTCGCTTCAGGGTCGAGATCGTCAAACAGTTCGGGGTGCAGCCATTTCGCCAATTGCTGAACAGCAACAAAATAGTAAGGACTGTTATAGAACTGATGCCAAATGGCGTGGAAATTTCCAGTGTCGACCGCTTCAATACCGGTCATGGCGGTGCGCTCGGTGAGTGCTTCGAGTTTCGCGCGAGCATGATCCATGTTTGCGCCTGGTCCTACTCCTACCCAAGCGCCTCCGGGAACGTAAGCATCCCAATTGCCGCCCGTGACAACGACGTGCTCGGGGTTAGCGGCAATAATTTGTTCAGGATTCAAATTGCCGAAGCTGTTAGGAATAATGCCTTCGGCAATGTTGTTGCCGCCAGCCAGGGTGACATACTCGCCAAAGTTACCAGGGCCAAAGCTCATGCAGCATTCATCTGAATACCCGCCTGCCCGGTCAATAAATACGCTCGGGCGCTCTGGGTTGGCGTCCTCAATAACATCAGTAACCCGCGCCATCTGCTCTTCAGCAAAGGCGATGAATTCCTCGGCAGCGGCTTCATCTCCCATCAGCTGGCCAATAATCCGCATCGAGGGAATGGTATGTGCGATGGGGTCTTCACGGAAATCCACATAGACAATAGGGATATCCAGCTCGGCTAACTTATCGTCATAGGCGGCGTCTTCAGTGGCCGCTTTCGCCTCAATATTCATCAGTATGACGTCAGGGTTAAGTGCCGCAGCTTGCTCAACATCAAAGGTGCCATCTTTGAAGCCACCAAAGGTGGGGATTGCCTCAATGTCGGGGAAACGTTCCAGATAGCGGGCGTAATTGTCGGGATCCGCCTGAGAAAAGTCTTCCCGCCAGCCAACCACATGGGTAAAAGGCGTTTCTGGTTCCAGCAGGCCAAGCAGATAAATTTGCCTTCCTTCGCCCAAGACAACCCGCTCGGCAGGCGCGTCTAAGGAGACTTGACGGCCTGCAACATCGGTGACGGTGATGCTATCAGCATTGGCAGCGGTGAACGTTAAGGCGGTTAGTGCGCTAAGTAGCGTCCTGAAAGCGTGGGAAGACATAACTATATTGATCACCAGTTGGTAAGTGAAACTAACCGAGGGTCGCCAGCGCGACTATTGAGAGGTAATGCCAAGAGGAAATTGATTATGCGTGTAATTCGTATTCACTGAGCTGGGCATTATTACGAAAACAGGCTTGTTTGTCGAGGTACGCTGCTAAGGAGGTGTCGTTGGAACGTGTTGTTGCAAGGCTTTATCATTCGCCGCTTGGCGCTTTTCGCTGTGGGCATTACGCTAGTAGGAGTTCACTCGCTATCTTTGGAGAAAACACCATGCCTTTATCCCGTGCCGAAATCGTAACGCCTTCTGGTGAGCGCTTGATAAACCGCTTATGCAAGCACTGGGCACATAAGCTTGAGATTGAGCAGAATGAGCAGGAAGCCAAAATCACATTTGCCAATGGCACCTGCCTGATGCATGTCGAGGCAGATCGCTTGATTGTGTCCCTCGAAACCTTGGAAGAGGAGCATCTGGATCAGTTGGAGGGGGTGGTGGAAAGCCATCTCATGCGCATGGCAAAAGACGAGCCGCTGGAAATTGTTTGGGAGAACTAACCCGTTCGAGGCAGCGTGCGCGCTGCCTTAAGCAAGCACCGCATCATTAACAGGGGTCTGTTATAATTTCGGCCACTTTTTTATCCTTGTTTTTCTTATACCAAGCTGGGTGCCGAACGGCGCACGCGCAGGAGTTCTCATGACCCGAATTGCCATTGTAGGCGTCGCTGGCCGTATGGGCCGCACGTTAGTAAATGCGGTAGAGCAGCAGGCAGATGCCTCACTTGCAGGCGGTATCGTTGAGCCAGGTAGTTCCTTGGCGGGGGCGGACATTGGTGAGCTGGCAGGTGTTGGTAAGCGCGGTGTGGTGGCCGTTGATTCTCTCGCTGCGATTGTGGACGACTTCGATGTTCTGATCGATTTCACTGCGCCGCAAGTCACCTTGGCAAATTTGGCATTCTGTGCTGAGCACGACAAACGCATTGTGATTGGCACCACCGGCATGAGCGATGACGAGCTGGCCGAACTGGATAGCTACCGCGATAAGGTTGCTATGGTGTTTGCGCCGAATATGAGTGTCGGCGTTAACCTGACCCTCAAGTTGCTTGAGACCGCTGCAAAAGCTCTCGGTGACGAAGGCTACGATATTGAAGTTATTGAAGCGCACCATCGTCATAAAGTGGATGCGCCTTCTGGCACGGCGATTAAGATGGGAGAAGTGGTCGCGGAGAGCATCGGCCGCACGTTAAAAGAGCACGGTGTTTATGAGCGGGTAGGTCAGTGCGGTCCGCGCACCGACAAAGAGATCGGTTTTGCCACCGTGCGCGCTGGCGACATTGTTGGCGAGCACACGGTGATGTTTGCCACTGAAGGCGAGCGTATCGAAATTACTCATAAAGCCTCCAGCCGTATGACCTTTGCTAAAGGCGCGGTTCGCGCTGCTCGCTGGGTCGCTGATAAAGCACATGGTCGTTACGATATGCAGGATGTATTAGGTTTAGAGTAATGTTTTAGTACAACAGGGCGCGTTTCGGTATGCACTCTGTTGGCTGCTGAACATGACTGTTTGGATGGCCTCCGAACCTGCTGGCAGGGGGAGGGGGCTTTGTTGCTTCTGGCCCCCTCCTGATTGCTTTTCTGCTTAATTTTGACGCCGGTGCTGTAGGCGTCCTCCGGCCCAGGTTTCGAAGATAGCGCGGTCGTCGCCTAGCATCATTAGAGTGAATAACTCCTCTGCCAAACTTTCGCATCGTGCCATACGGCGTGCCATTAGCGGTGAGGCGGACAGGTCGATAACGACGAAGTCGGCATCCATGCCTGGTGCGAAACGGCCGATACGGTCATCTAGCGATAGGGATACGGCATTGCCTCTGGTCAGGGCATGGAAACCTGACCAGGCCGTCAGTGGCTGGCCGAGCAGTTGCCCTACTTGATAGCCCGCCTTGAGAGTCGCCAACCCGGAAAGATCGGTGCCAGCGCCAATATCGCTGGCCAGGGTGAGATTTAACCCATTTTCATGAGCGGCGTGGCGGTCGAACAAGCCGCTACCAAGGAAGAGGTTAGAGCTGGGGCAAAAAGCGATATTGGCACTGCGATCAGCAAGCCGCTTGCGCATACCATTGTCCAGGTGAATGCCATGGGCAAAGGTGCTGCGTGGTCCAACCAAACCAGACTGCTCGTAAACCTCAAGATAGTCACGGCTTTCTGGAAACAGCTCGGCTACCCAGTCCAGCTCGCCGAGGTTTTCCGATAAGTGAGTCTGTAGCCAGAGGCTTTCATCGTTGCGCAGCAGGCCGCCAGCGGCATCAAGCTGGGTGCGCGTGGAAGTGGGAGCAAAGCGCGGCGTAACGCTATAGCCAAGGCGATCGGTGCCATGCCAGTCGCTGATTAAGCGCTCGGTATCACGAATGCCGCCGAGGGTCTTATCAGTCAGTGCTTCAGGGGCGTGGCGATCCATGAGTACCTTGCCCGCAAGCATACATAGGCCGCGGCGTTGGGCAGCACTGAAGAAGGCATCTACCGAATTGGGATGGCTTGAGCAGAACACTTGGGCGGTGGTGGTCCCGACTCGCATCAGCTCTTTGAGAAAAGCGTCGGCCATGTTGTCGGCATGCGCGCGCTGGGCGAAACGGCACTCTTCAGGAAAGGTGTAGTCATTCAACCAGTCCAGCAGTTGGCGGCCATAAGAGGCCATGATATCGAGCTGAACATAGTGGACATGACTGTCAATAAAGCCTGGCATGACCAGCTTGTCACGCTGGTCGATGACGCTGATATCGGCGGGTAACTGAGGGGCCAGAGTGCGATAGTCGCCGACGCCCTGAATGCGACCGTCGGCCCACCATAGAGCACCGTCTTGGTGGTAGACAACGCTACCCTCTCGGGGCGTGTCACCATCGCCGGGGTCGGCATCGAAACTCAAGACCCGTGCACGTATTAACCAGGCTTGCCCCTGCTCTTGTTTCAGGCATGGTCCTTGCTCTTCATTCATAATGTTGCTCCTGAAGATAGTTAGAGAGGGAAGGCTTAATGGCCATTGCTGTGCCGTTTGTCAGCGTCAGGGGCAAGTTTGGCGCGTGCGGCTTCGGCTGCCGCCATGACTCGC
>NZ_JABUZF010000252.1:29590-44866 GCF_014897885.1 Halomonas sp. 3D7M
CCGCCATGACTCGCTCCGGTGTGGCTGGGGTGTCCAGAGGTATCGCCTGAGTGTATCCGTTTAGGCTGGCCAAGCCGTCACGCAGAGCCGCCCATACCGACATACCAAGCATGAAAGGGGGTTCACCCACGGCCTTGGAACGATAGATGCTGGCCATGGAGTTGGGGTGGCCTTCCATTAAGGAGGTATTGAAAGTGGCGGGTAGGTCGCCGTAAGTGGGAATCTTGTAGGTCGCGGGGCCATTGGAAATCAGTTGGCCTTTATTATTCCATTTCAGCTCTTCACTGGTTAACCAGCCCATCCCCTGAATAAAACCACCTTCGACCTGGCCGATATCGATAGCCGGATTCAGTGAGTCACCCACGTCGTGGAGAATATCGACACGATCTACTAGGTACTCGCCGCTCAAGGTATCGATTGAAACTTCGGCCACCGCCGCACCAAAGGCATAGTAGTAAAAAGGGCGTCCATTGCCGGTGGCGCGGTCATAATGGATCAATGGGGTAGCGTAAAAGCCTTTTTCCGAAAGTGAGATGCGCGATAGATAAGCGGCTTGAACCAGCTCTCCCCAAGCGATGCGGCGTTCACTTTCGCCAAAGCCGGCTATTAAATAACCCTCTTTGATGTGGATGGTTTCTCGATCGAGATGGTAGTGCTCGGCGGCAAAGTCATAAAGTCGTGTTTTTAGTTTGAGTGCCGCATCGCGCGCCGCCTGGCCATTGAGATCGGCACCGCTGGAGGCGGCGGTGGGAGAGGTGTTGGGCACCTTGTCGGTACGCGTGGCGGTGATGCGCACGCTATCAAGATCCAATCCCAGCTCACGCGCAACTACTTGGCAAATCTTGGTGTGCAGCCCCTGACCCATCTCGGTGCCGCCATGGTTGATCATGACGCTGCCGTCGGTATAGACGTGAAGAAGCGCGCCCGCTTGGTTGAGGTGCTGGGCGGTGAAGGAAATGCCGAATTTTACCGGGGTCAACGCTAAGCCTTTACGAATGACGGGGCTCTTGGCGTTGAACTCTCGGATCGCTCGGCGCCGCTGCCAGTAGTCGCTAGAGGTTTCGAGTTGCTCAACCAGCTCATGCAGTAGAACGGTCTGATCTACCGTCTGGCCGTAATGCGTCGTGTTGCGGCCGTCGCGGTAAAAGTTGCGCTTGCGTATCGTCAGCGGATCTTCGCCCAGACGGCGAGCGATATCCTCCATTGCCGCCTCAATAACCATCATACCTTGGGGGCCGCCGAAGCCGCGGAAAGCTGTGTTAGAGGCCGTATGGGTGCGCGCTCGATATCCTGTAACGCGGACGTCACCCAGCGAATAGGCGTTATCCGAGTGGAACATGGCGCGATCAACAATGGCGTCGGAAAGGTCGGGTGAATAGCCACAGTCGCCGATTACATTGATATCGCCACCCAGAATCACGCCCTGAGCATCGACGCCAAGACGGTAGTCGTTATGAAAAGGGTGGCGCTTTCCGGTGACGCGCATGTCATCGACCCGCGGTAAGCGGAAGCGGCAGCTGCGCCCGGTTCGTCTAGCGATTAGGGCGGCTAGGCAAGCCCAGGGAGAAGCCTGTGTTTCCTTGCCGCCGAATCCGCCCCCCATGCGGCGAGTCTCGACGGTAACGGCATGGAAGGGAATGCCGAGCACCTCGGCAACCAGTTTCTGCGTCTCGCTAGGATGCTGGTTGGAGGTATGAATCATAACGCCTTCGTCTTCGCTGGGATGAGCGACGCAGGCTTGCCCTTCCAAGTAGAAGTGTTCCTGGCCACCGACAAACTGTTTGCCAGCAACGACAATGGCAGCGTCGGCAAAGGCTTTTTCCCAGTCTCCACTGATCTGTTGATGAGTAGGGCGTACCAGATCGCCCGCGTTGGCGGCAGCAACGGGGTCGAGGCTTGCAGGGCGCTCCTCGATCTCGATAATTGCCTTTTCGACTGCTTGACGAGCCGCACGGTGGCTGTCGGCCGCCACGGCAAATAGCACCTGGCCCGCGTAGAGCACTTCGCCGTCGGCCATGATGGGATCCCCTGGGAAAACGGGGCCAATATCGGTATGGCCTGGCACGTCTGCCACGCTAATAACATCGACCACACCAGGAGCAGACCTTACCGCTTCCAGATCCATGCGGGTAATGCGCCCGTGGGCGACAGATGACAGGCCTGCGGCTAGGTGGAGGGCATTGGCCGGAAGGGCTAGGTCATCAATATAAGCCGCGCGCCCGGTGACATGCTTGATGGCACTCTCGTGATTGGCCGAGGTGCCAGAAAAAAAACGGCCGGTATGTTGTGCTGGCTGAAATGCTTTCTGCTCAGGCTGTGGTGCTGGCAGATCAGTGAGCGTACGCATGGAGCATCACCTCCTGAGTGTGTGGTTGGGCGTGGGTAGACGATTCGATGACCAGACGCAGGCGTTCAAGTAGCGCGCTCGCTGAGCGCGTGCGGTAGTCGGCACTGCCACGAACATCGCTCATCGGTGAAAAGTCATTCGCGAGTGCTTGGCGTGCAGCCTCAAAGACGCTTGGTGAGGGGGGATTTCCTTCGAGAGCCGCTTCGGCCCCACGGGCTCGGGCAGGTATGCCGGCCATGCCACCGAAGGCCAGGCGTACATCGCGTAGACACCCATCCTCCAGATGCCAGGCAAAGGCACTCAGCACGGCAGAAATATCATCTTCGCGCCGCTTCGAGAGTTTCCATACTTTCAACTGATGGCCTGCTTGTGGGGCCGGGATGAAAACCGCGCTTAACACCTCATTGTCAGCCAAGTCGGTTTTTTTGTAGTCGATGAAGAAGTTGCTGGCGGCAATCTCGCGGGAGCCGTTAGGGCCTGCAAGACGAAGCTGTGCATCAAGAGCCAGCAGCACCGGCGGGGTATCGCCGATGGGGGATGCATTAGCAACGTTGCCGCCCAAGGTGCCGCGGTTGCGTACTTGTGCCGAGCCTAGGCGGTGTAGAAGATGGGCAAAGGTTGGATATTCACTCTCGAGTAGGGGCTCCAGGCGTGCATAGGTGACGGCTGCTCCGATCCACCAGCCGGGACGCCCGCTCGCATCCTGACCTTGTTCAATTTGCTGAAGCTCACTTACGCGGGTGGTGTCGATAAGCCGTGGTAAGTCCTTCAGTTGTTGGGTGACTTCAAGCCAAAGGTCAGTGGCACCCGCAACCAAGCGTGCTTCTGGATGGGCTGCGCGTAGGCGCACTAGGTCATTCAGCTGGCGAGGCTGATGGAAACGGCTGCTGGTTTCGTCCAGGTTGGCCACGTGCTGATTATCTTGCGCATCATTCAGTGTTGCATCTAACCATTCAGGGCGATGACCATCGATACTGTTCATTGCTAATGCCGCATCACGAATGGGGCGATAGCCAGTGCAGCGACACAGGTTGCCGCCAAGTGCGGCTTCAAGGCGCTCAGGGCTAAAGGGAGTGGCGAGCGGGTTAGTGTGCTGTTCTTCGTGCAGTGTGAACAATGACATCACAATGCCCGGCGTGCAGAAGCCGCATTGGCTACCATGGCATTCGACCATGGCTGCCTGGGCGGGATGCAGGTATTGCTGGTCGTCAGCGAGACCTTCGACGGTGACTAAGTGGCGGCCTTGGAGCTGATGAGCGGGCATGATGCAGGCGTTGGCGCTGTGGTAGCGTAGCTCGCCATTGGCATCGGGTGCCCCGATGGCTACCGTGCAAGCGCCGCAATCACCAGACGCGCAACCTTCCTTGGTGCCGGTCAGGTGTAGTTGTTCTCTTAGCAGTTCCAGAACGCTAAGGTGAACATCCGCTGTAACGCGATGCGGTTGCCCATTGAGGTGAAATGTAATCATAGTTCTACCCGTTATGTTGTTATTGGTTGCTTAATTGCTGTCCGATCGGTCAGGTGGTGCGTGAGAAACGGGGTATTTCTTGATGACTCAGCATGAGAAGAGTCGTCTATTGTGCTGTCAGTAGCATCACCACCGCTAACAGGGCGGAGACCCACATCGCAGGCTTAATCTCATCCAGCTTGCCGGTGGCCAGCCGGATGAGTACAAAGCTGATAAAACCAAAGGCGATACCCAGGGTGATGGAGTACGTCAGCGGCATTAAAATGATGGCTAGAAATGCGGGGAAGGCTTCCTCGAGACGGCTCCAGTCAATCTTTCCAATCGGTGCCATCATGAACAGCCCCACCAAGACAAGAGCTGGGGCTGTCGCGATGCTGGGAACTAGGGACAGCAACGGTGAGAGAAACAAGAAAGGCAGGAACAATACGCCAATAACGACGGCCGTGAGTCCTGTGCGGCCGCCCTGGGCAACGCCAGCACCGGATTCGATAAAGGTTTGTGCCGCGCTGGTGCCGAGAGGGGCCGCGATCATCGATGCGAAAGCATCCACCGTCATGGAACGCTTAAGGTTGCGTGGATTGCCGTTGGCATCCTTGAGATCCGCTGACTCGGATAGCGCCATAAAGCAAGACAGTGAGTCGAAGAAGTTAGTAAACAGCATCACGAAAATGAACGGCAGGTAAGCCACCTTGAGGGCGCCTAGAATATCGACCTTCATTACCGCCGAGAAATCCGGCCATGCGGCTAGGCCTTGCCAAGCCACCAATACGTCGTCACTCCACAGCCGCCCCATAGGGATTGCCAACAGAGTGGTTAGGGCGATGCCTAAGATCAGAGCGCCATTGAAGCCGCGAATGACCAGTATCGCGGTAGCCATTAGGCCAATAAAGAAGGTTATTAGGCTTGCGTTTAAATCGCCCAGGCTAATCAGGGTCGCTGGGTTGGCTACGATGAACCCGGCATTCTTGAGCCCAATAAAGGTGATGAATAGGCCTATCCCACAGGTGATGGCATAGCGCAATGAGGCTGGAATGGCCTCGATGATGGCTTCGCGAACGTTAAACAGCGCCAAAATAGCGAACAGTACTCCTGACCAGAATACGCAGCCTAGAGCAACTTCCCACGATAACCCTGCGCCAAGCACCAGGGTGTAGGTGAAAAGCGCATTCATGCCCATTCCAGGAGCAACTAAAATTGGATTGCGGGCATACAAGCCCATGGCCAAGCTACTAAAAAAGCTGATGACCACGGTGGCGGAGAGTGCTGCAGAAAAGGGAATACCCGCATCAGATAAGATGGCTGGGTTGACCACGATGATATACATCCCGGCTAGAAACGTCGCGATGCCTGCAAGCACTTCGGTCTTCACCGAGGAGCCGCGGCGGCTGACATTGAAGTAATTATCCAGGGTGCTCGTTGCTTGCACGGGAGGAGAGCCGGAATACGGCGTAGGGCTTTGTGGCATGACGATATTCTCTTTGTATTTGTTGGGTGAGCTATCGAAAAAAACGTGTTTGACCATTTGGTCAACTCGGACAAGCGTAGACAAAAAAACATCAAGAAGGCAACCAAATATATTAATTACGTACACAAAAAATTTTGGGGCGACTTCCATCCTCCTCATTTATCAATGACCTGAAGGTCGTGGCATATTGATTGCAGGGGTAAAATGGAGCATATAAAGTTGCTGGTAGTTTTAGGGCTAGCCTAAGGTCGATAAATCCTGTAACATTCCAAAAATTTTGGCCCAGTGGCTGCAAAAAGCAGCAAAATATCTGCAGCGAACGAATCGCTGTAGGGTAAGCACCGCGCTTGTTGCACTGGCCTCAGGTTAGAGAAAACAGTCAGCTAAATGCTGCGCCATGGCCATTCGCCACGGAAGAGAACAACAAGCGGGATGAAACCGATTTTTTTACTATCGGCTTCGTCCCGCTTTTTTACGACCCGACGTTTGCACGCAAACGCCGACAAACCGGATCGCCGAGCCTGCGCCCACAGGCTCCCACCAGCATGGGAGAACTTGTCTTGAATAACCCCGCATTGAGCAAACCCGCGATATTGGCCCTGGAAGATGGCAGTGTGTTTCATGGCATTGCCATTGGCGCGGATGGCGTCACAAGCGGTGAGGTGGTGTTCAATACAGCCATGACCGGCTACCAGGAAATCCTCACTGACCCTTCTTACACCCGCCAAATCGTCACGCTGACCTATCCTCATATCGGCAATACCGGCATTAATTCGGAAGATGTGGAATCTGCATCGATTGCCACAGCGGGCCTGGTGATTCGTGATTTACCCCTGCTGGCCAGCAGTTTCCGTTCAGAGCAAAGCCTCTCTGACTATCTAAAAAGCCAAAATGTGCTGGGCATTGCGGATATCGATACTCGCCGTTTAACGCGCATTCTGCGTGATAAAGGCGCGCAAAACGGTGCGATTCTGGCGGGTGCAGAAGCAGAGGGCGATGATGCGGTAGAGCGGGCGCTGGCGGCAGCGAAGGCATTTCCCGGGTTGAAGGGCATGGATCTGGCCAAGGAAGTCTCGTGCAAAGAGGCTTACGAATGGACCCAAGGCGAGTGGACGCTGGGCGAGGGCTATGCTGATGCTTCCCAAGGTGAGCGTCCTTACCACGTGGTGGCGTATGACTTCGGGGTGAAATTTAACATCCTACGTATGCTGGCCGAGCGCGGCTGCCGGTTGACGGTCGTACCGGCACAAACGCCTGCGGCTGACGTGTTGGCGATGAATCCGGATGGGATCTTTTTGGCTAACGGCCCCGGTGACCCCGAGCCCTGTGATTACGCCATCAAGGCAATTCAGGATGTATTGGAAACCAATACGCCGGTATTTGGCATTTGCCTTGGTCACCAGTTGCTGGCGCTGGCCTCGGGTGCCAAAACCATCAAGATGGGCCACGGCCACCACGGTGCTAACCATCCGGTGCAGGATTTAGACACCGGCACGGTAATGATTACCAGCCAAAACCACGGCTTTGCTGCCGATGAAGCGACCCTTCCAGCCAACGTGCGTGCCACGCACCGTTCGCTGTTCGATGGCACGCTGCAAGGGATCGAGCGCACTGACCGCCCGGCGTTTAGCTTCCAAGGTCACCCGGAAGCTAGCCCTGGCCCGCGTGATGTGGCGCCGCTGTTTGATCGCTTTATTACCATGATGCAGGCGCGTCGCTAACGCTGCCCTTGATCGCCGCCATGTAACGCCGTTTTTTTGTCGCTCATCGTCACCTATTTTGCGGGAACCGTTATGCCTAAGCGTACCGATATCAACAGCATTCTTATCATTGGCGCTGGCCCGATTGTCATCGGCCAGGCCTGCGAATTTGACTACTCTGGCGCCCAGGCGTGTAAAGCGCTGCGTGAAGAGGGGTTCCGGGTTATTTTGGTTAACTCCAACCCGGCCACCATCATGACCGACCCGGCCATGGCCGATGCCACCTACATCGAGCCGATTACCTGGCAAGCGGTTGAAAAAATTATTGAGGCCGAGCGCCCGGACGCGATTCTACCCACGATGGGTGGTCAGACAGCGCTCAACTGCGCGCTTGACCTGGAAAAGCATGGCGTACTGGAAAAGTACAGCGTCGAGATGATTGGTGCCAATGCCGATGCGATTAACATGGCTGAAGATCGCGATCTGTTCGATCAAGCCATGAAGCGCATTGGTTTGGAGTGCCCGAAAGCCAAGGTGGCGCACACCATGGATGAGGCCTGGGAAATTCAGGCTGAATTAGGCTTTCCGACCATTATTCGTCCTTCTTACACCATGGGCGGCTCCGGCGGCGGCGTGGCGTATAACAAAGAAGAGTTCGAAGAGATCTGTACCCGCGGTTTCGAGCTTTCCAATAACCACGAGCTGCTGATCGACGAATCGCTGCTGGGGTGGAAAGAGTACGAGATGGAAGTGGTGCGGGATAAGAATGACAACTGCATCATTGTCTGTGCGATTGAAAACTTCGATCCGATGGGTGTTCACACCGGTGACTCGATTACCGTCGCGCCAGCGCAAACGCTGACCGACAAAGAGTATCAGATCATGCGTGATGCCAGCCTCGCGGTACTGCGCGAGATTGGTGTGGAAACCGGCGGCTCCAACGTACAGTTTGGTATGGACCCGAAAACCGGCCGCCTGGTGGTTATCGAGATGAACCCGCGGGTATCGCGCTCGTCGGCGCTGGCATCTAAGGCTACTGGTTTCCCGATTGCCAAAATCGCCGCGAAACTGGCGGTGGGTTACACCTTGGATGAGCTGCAAAACGATATTACCGGTGGCCGCACGCCCGCGTCGTTTGAGCCATCAATCGACTATGTCGTCACTAAGATTCCGCGCTTTACCTTCGAGAAATTCCCTCAGGCAAACGACCGCCTGACCACCCAGATGAAGTCGGTGGGCGAGGTGATGGCGATTGGCCGTACGTTCCAAGAGTCGCTGCAGAAAGCGCTGCGCGGCCTGGAAACCGGTAACGATGGTCTTGATCCGATCATCACCGATTTCACGCCAGACAATATGGCGATCATTCAGGGCGAGCTGCAGGCCGCCGGTGCCGAGCGTATTTTCTATGTGGCTGACGCCATGCGCTCTGGAATGAGTGTTGATGAGGTATTTGCGCTCACCAATATCGACCCTTGGTTCCTGGTGCAGTTGGAAGACCTGGTGTTGACTGAAAATGCCGTCGCCAAGCGCGCTCTGGCCGATTTCTCTGCTCGCGAGCTTTACCAGCTTAAGCGCAAAGGCTTTGGTGACGCGCGTTTGGCCAAGCTGCTGGGCGTGTCTGAAAAAGAGTTCCGCAAAACGCGCCAAGCAGCGGGCATTCGTCCGGTTTATAAACGTGTCGATACCTGTGCGGCGGAATTTGCCTCAGACACCGCTTACATGTACTCCACCTATGAAGAGGAGTGCGAAGCGGACGTCTCTGATCGTCAGAAAATTATGGTATTGGGTGGTGGCCCGAACCGTATCGGTCAAGGTATCGAGTTCGATTACTGCTGTGTTCATGCCGCCTTTGCCATGCGCGATGATGGCTATGAAACCATCATGGTCAACTGCAACCCGGAAACCGTTTCTACCGACTACGACACCTCTGATCGTCTCTACTTCGAGCCGGTGACGCTGGAAGATGTGTTGGAAATTGCCGACAAAGAGAAGCCGGTTGGCGTGATTGTGCAGTTCGGTGGCCAAACGCCGCTGAAGCTTGCCCGTGAACTAGAGGCAGCAGGCGTGCCGATTATCGGTACCACGCCGGACGCCATTGACCGCGCTGAAGACCGCGAGCGCTTCCAGGTAATGATCGACAAGCTAGGCTTGAAGCAGCCGCCCAACGCCACTGCCCGTAGCTTTGAAGAGGCGTTTTCCAAGGCAGAGGCCATTGGCTACCCGCTGGTGGTGCGCCCTAGCTACGTGCTGGGTGGTCGGGCAATGGAGATCGTTTATGACGCCTCCGAGCTTGAAAACTACATGACCAATGCGGTGAAGGTGTCTAACGACTCTCCCGTTTTGCTTGACCACTTCTTGAGTGCCGCGATCGAAATTGATATCGACGCTGTGTCGGACGGTCAGCAGGTGGTGATCGGCGGCATTATGCAGCACGTTGAGCAAGCTGGCGTTCACTCTGGTGATTCCGCCTGTGCGTTGCCGCCTTACTCGCTGCCTGCCGATGTGCAGGATGAAATGCGCGAGCAGGTCAAGAAAATGGCCGTTGAGTTGGGCGTTAAAGGTCTGATGAACGTGCAGCTGGCGTGGCAGGGTGGCGAAATTTATGTCATCGAGGTTAATCCTCGTGCGTCGCGTACCGTACCGTTTGTGTCTAAGTGTATCGGCACTTCGTTGGCGCAAATTGCGGCGCGCTGCATGGCGGGTAATACACTGGCCGAGCAGGGCTTTGAGCGCGAAATTATCCCGCACTTCTATAGCGTGAAAGAGGCGGTCTTCCCGTTCAACAAGTTCCAGGGTGTTGACCCGATTCTGTCGCCCGAGATGAAGTCGACGGGTGAAGTAATGGGCTCTGGCGAGACCTTTGCAGAAGCGTTCTTTAAAGCGCAGTTGGGCGCTGGCGAAGCCATTCCAGCATTGGATGGTGACCGTAAAGCGTTCCTTTCGGTACGCGAGCCCGACAAGCAAGGGATTATCGAAGTGGCGCGTTCTCTGCTAACATTGGGCTTCACACTATGTGCAACGCGCGGTACAGCGGCAGCACTTGAAGCTGCTGGACTGGAAGTGGAGCACGTCAATAAAGTCTACGAAGGCCGTCCCCATATTGTCGATCTGTTGAAGAACGACGAAATCGCCTACATCGTGAACACGACTGAAGGTCGTCAGGCTATTAACGACTCTTCAATTATTCGCCGTACTGCTCTCGCGCGCAAGGTGCCCTATGCGACCACCTTGGCGGGCGCTAATGCTGTTTGCATGGCGCTTGAGTACGGTAGGGAGATTACGGTGCGGCGCCTTCAGGATCTGCATGCAGGAGCAAGTCAATGAACAAGGTCCCGATGACGGTAGCGGGAGAAAAAAGTCTTCGCGAAGAGCTTAATCACTTGAAGGGCGAAGCCCGCCCTCAAGTTATTGCTGCTATTGCTGAAGCGCGTGAACATGGCGATCTCAAGGAGAACGCCGAGTACCACGCCGCTCGCGAGCAGCAAGGATTTATTGAAGGCCGTATCCAGGAAATTGAAAGCAAGCTTTCAGGTGCGCAGGTCATCGACGTTACTAAGCTGCCCAAAACCGGCAAGGTGATCTTTGGGGTTACCGTGTCGTTGCTGAATCTGGATAGCGACGCCAGCGTTACCTACCGCATTGTTGGTGAAGACGAAGCCAATATTAAAGAGGGGCGCATTTCTGTGACCTCACCTATCGCCCGAGCAATGATTGGCAAAGAAGAAGGCGATGTGGTGGTGGTAAAAACACCTGGTGGCGATGTTGAGTACGAAATTGAGAGTGTTGAACATCTCTGATTTACCGCGGTGACGCGGGGCGGGCGTCTTGATGGCGCCTGCAGTCCAGGCACACTAAAAGGCCCGTGACGGTGACGTCGCGGGCCTTTTAGTATCATGCGTTCATGCGTTGTTTAACGAGTCACGTGTGGGTTAATGCCGTCCGTGGTGGTTTTCAAAACGCGTGATGTTGGAAAGCTTGGGGTTTACCTTTGGGTTGTGGCGATAGAGCAGCGCCATTTTGCCAATGGTTTGTACTAGCTCGGCGTTACTGTCGGCGACTAGCTCATTGAGCGCCGCGACGCGGTCTTCCCGCTCGGGAATAGCGAGCTTCACTTTGATGAGCTCGTGATCGTTGAGCGCGCGGCTGAGTTCTGCGAGCAAATTTTCGGAGACGCCGTTCTCAGAAACGGTGACCACTGGATTAAGGTGATGGCCAATGCTACGAAATGCTTTCTTTTGTGCCTGTGACAAGCTCATGGTATCTTGCGGTATCCCGGTTAGCGCTTAACGCTCCATCTTACGGTGAAATGCCGTTAAGTGAAAGCAATCGCGTGAATGCGCCCATCTCTTATTCCAGTGTTAGATTCCCACATGCAGCAAAAGCCCCCAAGCCGTAAACATTCAGTGAGCAAGACCAGCAACAACTGGAAGAAAGAACATTTCGACGATCAGTATGTGAAACAACGCTGGCAAGATGGCTATCGCTCCCGTGCAAGCTATAAACTGCTTGAGCTTGATGAAAAGGATAAGCTGTTTCGCCCAGGCATGACGGTAATTGATCTAGGCGCTGCCCCAGGGGGGTGGAGTCAAATTGCCGCAGAAAAGGTGGGGCCTGACGGTGTCGTGATAGCGTCAGACATATTAGAGATGGATGCCCTCGCCGGCGTTGACTTTATCCAGGGCGATTTTACTGAAGAGAGCGTGCTTAACGCGATTCTTGAACGTTTAGGAAATCGTCAGGTAGACCTTGTGATGTCCGATATGGCCCCCAATATGAGTGGTATGGCGGCTATTGATCAGCCACAGGCAATGTACCTTGTTGAACTCGCTTTGGAACTTGCGCGAGAAACGCTACCGCCTGGCGGGCGTTTTCTGGCTAAGGTATTTCAAGGCGAAGGATTTGATACCTATTTGAAAGAGCTCCGAAGTAGCTTTGATCGTGTTGTGACTCGCAAGCCGGATGCTTCGAGGGCGCGCTCGCGGGAAGTCTATTTTTTAGCGGAAGGATTTCGAGGCTAGCGAGACGTGGCCCTGTACTCGTCAGTGAGTGCGAGCGTGTAGATACTGGCGGGTAATAGCAAAGATTTATCACCACGATTGCCAGACAGGCAGGCGTAAATTGTGTCACATTATGCACATTGGACGAGCGTGACACAGATGGCCCAAAGCAAAATGTGCTTTGGCAATGGTTGAACGTTAAGCTCTAGTGTAAGGTCTGAGTATTGACGGTTAACTGACGGATTCTTGTAATGAGGGTAGCCCCTTGAACGATATGGCGAAGAACCTGATTCTGTGGTTGGTCATCGCGGCCGTTCTACTGACAGTGTTCAACAATTTCAGTACGGAAAGCGCACCGCAAACCACCAACTACTCTCAGTTTGTGCAGCAGGTGCAAAATCAGCAGGTACGTAGTGTCACGATTGATGGCTATACCATCATTGGTGAGCGTACGGACGGTTCTCAGTTCCAGACCATCCGCCCGTCGGCGGAAGATCCTAAGCTGATGGATGATCTGCTAAGCAATAACGTGACCGTTGTCGGTAAAGAGCCGGAACAACAAAGCATCTGGACGCGCTTGCTGATTGCGAGCTTCCCGATTCTGCTTATTCTGGCCATCTTTATGTTCTTTATGCGCCAAATGCAAGGTGGAGCCGGTGGCGGTAAAGGCGGTCCCATGAGCTTTGGTAAGTCGAAAGCCAAACTGCTTTCCCAAGATCAGATCAAGACCACATTTGCCGATGTTGCAGGCTGCGACGAGGCGAAAGAAGAAGTTGAAGAGCTTGTAGACTTCTTGCGTGATCCTACTAAATTCCAGCGTTTGGGTGGCACAATCCCGCGCGGTGTATTGATGGTAGGTCCGCCAGGAACAGGTAAAACGCTGCTGGCCAAGTCCATTGCGGGCGAAGCCAAAGTACCGTTTTTCTCTATCTCTGGTTCAGACTTTGTTGAAATGTTTGTGGGCGTTGGTGCTTCACGCGTTCGTGACATGTTTGAGCAAGCCAAGAAACAAGCGCCTTGCATTATCTTTATTGATGAAATCGATGCGGTTGGCCGTTCACGCGGTGCTGGCATGGGTGGCGGCAATGATGAGCGTGAGCAGACACTCAACCAGTTACTGGTAGAGATGGATGGCTTCGAAGCTAATGAAGGGGTCATCGTCATTGCGGCCACTAACCGCCCTGACGTGCTTGATCCTGCGCTGCTGCGTCCGGGGCGTTTCGACCGTCAAGTAACGGTTGGGCTGCCGGATATTCGTGGCCGTGAACACATTCTGGGCGTTCACCTGCGTAAAGTGCCGCTGGCGGATGATGTTAAGCCGCAGCTGATTGCGCGCGGTACGCCAGGCTTCTCTGGTGCGGATCTTGCGAACTTGGTCAACGAGGCAGCGCTGTTTGCCGCCCGTCGTAACAAGCGCTTGGTTGCCATGGAAGAGCTGGAGCTTGCTAAAGACAAGATCATGATGGGCGCTGAGCGCAAATCGATGGTTATGACCGATAAAGAGAAGCTCAACACGGCGTATCACGAATCAGGTCATGCCATTATTGGCCTTGTTGCGCCGGAGCATGATCCTGTTTACAAAGTGACGATCATCCCGCGTGGCCGTGCGCTAGGCGTCACCATGTTCTTGCCGGAAGAAGATCGTTACAGCCTGTCTCGCCAGCAAATTCTCAGTCAGATTTGCTCGCTGTTTGGTGGGCGTATTGCCGAAGAGATGACGCTGGGTGCTAACGGTGTGACAACGGGTGCTTCAAACGATATCAAGCGCGCCACCGAGCTGGCCCATAACATGGTCGCTAAATGGGGGCTATCGAATGAGATGGGCCCGATCATGTACGACGAGGATGAGTCCCACCAGTTCCTTGGTGGCCCTGGTCAGGGTGGCGGTAAGCTAAAATCTGGCGAAACGACGTCTCGTCTCGATAAAGAAGTGCGCAAGATTATCGACGAGTGTTACGAGCAGGCACGCCAGATTCTGGAAGATAATCGCGACAAGCTAGATGCGATGGCCGAAGCGCTGATGAAGTACGAAACCATCGATGCTGATCAGCTGAAAGATATTATGGAGGGGCGCGATCCGCGTCCGCCAGAAGGCTGGAACGATGGTGATTCATCTGGCGGCGGCACGCGTGTTGGTGACGAGAAGGCGGAGGAAAAGGCTGACGGTACGCCTTCTGATGCATCTGGCGACGATGGCGAAGAGGATGATGACCAGCCACGCCGTCGTCCTTCTGACCCGTTAGGCGGTCCCGCAGGTCCTTAACGTGTGCGAGTGTTAGAGATGTTAGCAAAGGCGCCCCATAACGGGGCGCCTTTTTGTTATGCTGTGAAGCCATTGCAAACACGTTTTTTCTTTTAGTAGGCCGCAGCATGAAACCGATAGTTGACTCTTCATCGCCTTCACGGGCAGCGGATAGCGCATATCACCTGCGCTGTGGGCGCCATTCATTAGATCTTTCGTTTCCACGGGTAATGGGTATTCTGAATGTTACGCCGGACTCCTTCTCTGATGGCGGGCAACACATTGGTCTAGATAGCGCGTTGCGCCACGCTGAACAAATGTTGGCGGAAGGGGCCGCGATGATTGACGTGGGCGGGGAGTCGACAAGGCCGGGGGCTAGCCCTGTATCAGAGCAGGAAGAGTTAGACCGTGTGGCGCCTGTGGTTGAAGCGTTAGTGCACGAGCTAGATGCGCTGGTGTCAGTCGATACCAGTAGCCCTGCTGTTATGCGAGAAGTAAGCGCGCTTGGCGCTGGTATGATTAACGATGTGCGAGCGCTAGAGCGCGAGGGTGCGCTGGGCGCTGCGGCAAGCACTGGCCTGCCTGTGTGTTTAATGCATCGCCAGGGTGAGCCCCAGGATATGCAGCAGTCGCCCTATTATGGTCAGCCAGTTGAGCGAGTGGTTGCCGACTATCTTGCTGAGCGGGTAGCGGCGTGTGAAGCCGCTGGAATTCGCCGTAGCCGTCTGTTGGTAGATCCTGGTTTTGGTTTTGGCAAAACCATTGAACATAACCTGCGCTTGCTGAAGTATATGGATGAACTTCAGGCGCTGGAGTTGCCGCTGTTAGTGGGGATGTCGCGGAAAAGCATGATTGGTAAAGTGTTGGGTCGCCCGGTGGAGGAGCGCTTGGCCGGAAGTCTTGCGCTAGCAGCCATGGCGGTTGAACGGGGCGCCAATATTTTGCGCGTGCATGATGTCGGGCCCACGGTAGATGCCGTGGATATGGCATGGGCGGTGCTTCAGGAAGGCTGCGAGCCGCCGTTAAATAAGGAGATGGCGCCATGACGCGACGTTAT
>NZ_JABUZF010000252.1:44908-54515 GCF_014897885.1 Halomonas sp. 3D7M
GCGGTACGGTTGGGCAAGCGCCTATTACTGCCGATTTTATGCTCAAGCTGGGGTGGGCGGTGGGTCAGGTATTGCGCCGTGAAAAAGGCCGCACGCGTGTGTTAATTGGTAAAGATACGCGCATCTCTGGCTATATGTTTGAGTCAGCCTTGGAAGCGGGGCTATCTGCCGCAGGTGTCGATGTTTCGTTGCTGGGGCCAATGCCTACACCGGGAATCGCCTATCTAACGCGTACCTTTCGCGCCGACGCTGGGATAGTGATTTCCGCGTCGCATAACCCGTTTGATGATAACGGCATTAAGTTTTTCTCTGCCGAGGGTAAAAAGCTACCCGATGAGATTGAAGATCGCATTGAGACGATGCTTGATGCGCCTCTGACAACGGCGAGCGCGGCTCAGTTGGGTAAAGCGACGCGCATTGACGATGCTGCCGGGCGCTATATCGAATTCTGCAAATCGACGTTACCTGATCGTCTCAGCCTGCACGGTCTAAAAGTGGTATTGGATTGTGCTCATGGGGCTACCTACCACATTGCGCCAAACGTATTTCGTGAGCTAGGCGCTGATGTTAGCGTAATTGGTTCTTCTCCTGATGGGGTGAATATTAACCATCAAGTGGGGTCTACCCATCCCGCAGCGCTGCGTGCAGCGGTGATTCAGCAAGGTGCTGATTTAGGCATTGCCTTTGATGGTGATGGAGATCGAGTGCTGTTGGTAGATGCCGATGGCCGTGAGGTGGATGGCGACGATATTCTTTACCTGATTGCCCGAGATCGTCATGAGCGGGGACTGCTTGAAGGTGGCGTGGTGGGCACTCTGATGAGCAACTTCGGGCTTGCCATGGCGCTGGAGCGGCTGGGGATTCCCTTTCAGCGCGCGAAAGTGGGTGATCGCTTTGTCATGGAGATGATGGCTGCCAACGGCTGGGAGCTGGGAGGCGAGTCATCAGGTCATATTGTATGTGGCCATGCTCAAACGACGGGCGATGGGATTGTTTCAGCGTTGCAAGTGTTGGCGTTGATGGTGCGAGAGCAGAAGCCGCTGCTGTCTCTCTTGACGGGGTTGGAAAAGGTGCCCCAGTCGCTGGTTAACGTCAGGCTGCCTGGGGGTACCAACGCAAAAGATGTCATGACGGCAAAGCCGCTACTCGAAGCGGTGGCTGCCCTTGAAGCTGAGCTAGGTGACCAGGGCCGAGTGTTGCTACGCCCGTCGGGTACTGAGCCGCTAATCCGAGTGATGGTGGAAGGGCGGGCTCACCTGGATGTTGACCGTCTGGCGCATAAACTTGCCGATCAGGTCCAGGCGTTGCTCAGCTAGCTTGGTAAAAGTGTTTGATAGGCGAGTATGCTTGCCACGCCCCCAACTAACTAACCTGTATAACAGCGGTTGTCTTGACAAGGCCGCTCCTATACCATTTCGCTCCACCTTGAGTGAGGATAATCGATGCGTACGCCATTAATTGCCGGTAACTGGAAAATGAACGGCTCCACGGCGTTGATTCAAGCGTTCGGAGACGCCTTCGCCGCGTCCAAGCTGCCTAATGATATCGACGTTGTAGTTATTCCGCCGTTTCCTTATTTGGAAGCTGCACGAAGTGCTTTCCAAAATACGCCGTTACAGCTAGGGGCGCAGACGCTCAATCCTCAGCACTCAGGTGCGCATACGGGTGAGATTAGCGGGCGTATGCTTAAAGAGTTTGATGTGGCCTATGTGCTGGTTGGTCACTCTGAGCGTCGCCAGCTATACAAAGAAGGTGATGAGCAGGTATTTGACCGCTTGGTAGCCGCGCTTGATGTCGGCATCACGCCGATTCTTTGTGTGGGTGAAACTCTAGAAGAGCGCGATTCCGGTAGCACGATGGATGTTGTATTGCGGCAAGTTGGCTATGCAATGGCGCGTTTAGAGCCAGCACAGCGGCTTAAGGTTGTTATTGCCTATGAGCCCGTATGGGCAATTGGGACAGGCCGTACAGCAACGCCTGAGCAGGCTCAGGAAGTAATGGCCGGTATTCGTACCTATCAGGCCGGGTTTGATAAAACGCTAGCCGAGCAGCTTAAGTTGCTTTACGGCGGCAGCATGAATGCAAACAATGCGGCTGAGTTGCTTGCTCAGCCGGATATCGACGGCGGTTTAGTGGGTGGTGCTTCGCTCAAAACCGACGATTTCTACGCCATTTGTCAGTCAGCAGGATAATCCCATGCAAGTTGCAATTCTTATGGTTCACGTGGTGATTGCGATCGCCTTGGTTGTGCTCATCCTGCTTCAGCAGGGTAAAGGTGCCGAAGCGGGTGCCGCCTTTGGTGGAGGGGCATCGCAAACTGTGTTTGGTTCGCGGGGTAGCGGTAACTTTTTGTCTCGCGCAACGGGACTTTTAGCCGCCGGCTTTTTTGTTACCTCAATGGCATTGGCTTATTTTGCGACCCAGGCAGGACAAGCGCCCGAAGCGGGTATTCCCGACTCTCGGCTAATTGAGCAGCAGCGCAATATTCCAACGCTTGACGATGGCCCTGCAAGTATGGATAATACCGCGCCAGTGCTAGAGGAAAGCAGCGAGTAACATATTGATACTGCTTTTTTTAGCCTCCCCTGTTGCCGAAGTGGTGGAATTGGTAGACACGCTATCTTGAGGGGGTAGTGACCGTATGGTCGTGCGGGTTCAAGTCCCGCCTTCGGCACCATCTGTTTTGCTGGCTCGCCAGCTTCCCAGAGTTGTTTTGTCAAATAAGCTTCATTAAAGAGCTATTGTCAAAAAGTAGGGATTGGCACCTAAGACGAAAAATGCACTTGAAAAGAAAGGTTGACGAAAGTGGTTCAAGTGTCTATTATCGTCGACCTAGATTGATGCGGGGTGGAGCAGTCTGGTAGCTCGTCGGGCTCATAACCCGAAGGTCATCGGTTCAAATCCGGTCCCCGCTACCATTTACTAGTAACATGTTAATCGCCTGAAAAGTCTTGATGTTAGCTAATCTTGATGTTGGTTGGGCAAGGGCGAAAGCCAAGTCATGTTATTAGGTGGTATTACAGGTTTCTTTCGAAAAGCCCCTTCCTGTGAAGGGGCTTTTTGTTAGTAGCTTTTCGAGAGCCAAGAGTGTCTCCAGAGCGGATGTCTTCCGAATTGCCAGAGACACATTTCCGGGTAACGCCAATCAGCCACCTAGCTTCTCATTCAACTCCTGGCCAGGTGCCTGATGCAACGGCTATAGGAGCTTTGTCTGTGGCCACAAAACACGCTGCGCTTCACGCGCTGATCGAACCTGTCGTAGCCGCCATGGGTTTTGAGCTATGGGGTATCGACCATCTTTCCCAGGGCAAGCATTCGCGGCTGGTAATTTATATCGAACGCGAAAGTGGCGTCAGCGTGGAAGACTGCGCTGATATTAGTCGCCAAGTCAGTGCCGTTATGGATGTGGAAGATCCCATTCCTGGCGAATACCGCTTGGAAGTCTCGTCGCCTGGTATGGCACGTCCCTTATATACCCTGGATCAATTTATTCGTTATCAAGGCCACCACGTTGCGCTCAAATTGCGCGTGGCTTTTGATGGACGGCGTAAATATCAAGGCCTTCTCGCTGGTGTCGAAGGCGATGAGGTACTGCTACAGCTGGATGGCGAAGAGTACTGTTTTCCAATCGAAAGCATCGATTCTGCGCACGTCGTCCCGCAATTCGACGAATAAACGGGTGGCGGCTTCCGGCAGGCTGCCGGGATGATGCACAAAAGGACAGGTTTTCTGGCGAGGCAAACGCATGAGTAAAGAAATTTTAATGGTCGTGGACGCGATCTCAAACGAAAAAGGCGTCCCCCGCGATGTTATTTTTGAAGCGGTTGAGGCCGCGCTAGCTAGCGCGTCACGCAAGCGTTTTGATCAGGAAGAAGCCAATGTGCGCGTTCATATCGACCGCCGCACGGGCGACTACGATACGTTCCGCTACTGGACCGTTGTCGAAGATGACGAATTTGAAACACCTGATTATGAAATTAAAGAAACCATCGCCGAGCAGCGTGATCCGCCGCTGAAACTAGGCGATGTGGTTGAGAAAAAGATTGAAAATGCCGTGTTTGGCCGTATCGCTGCGCAAACTGCAAAGCAGGTTATCGTGCAAAAGGTACGTGAAGCCGAACGCGCTGAAGTGGTTCGTCAGTACGCTGACCGCGAAGGCGAGTTAGTGGCAGGTATCGTCAAGAAAACCACGCGTGACGGATTGATTATCGACCTGGGTGAAAACGCTGAGGCGTTCTTGCCGCGTAACGAAATGATTCACGGTGAGCGCTACCGCATGAATGAGCGGGTACGCGCCTTGCTAGTGAAAGTTGATCCAGAGGCGCGTGGTGCACAGCTACAGCTGTCACGTACCTGTCCTGAATTCATCATTGAGCTGTTTAAAATTGAAGTACCGGAAATTGCTGAACAGCTGATTGAAATCAAGGGTGCGGCGCGCGACCCTGGCTCGCGGGCCAAAATCGCCGTTAAAACTAACGACCGCCGCATCGATCCTGTTGGGGCGTGTGTTGGTATGCGTGGTTCTCGCGTACAGGCAGTGTCGTCAGAGCTGCAAAATGAGCGTGTCGATATTGTGCTGTGGGACGACAACCCAGCGCAGTTGGTGATAAATGCCATGGCACCTGCCGATGTGGCGTCTATCCTGGTTGACGAAGATGCTCACGCCATGGACGTTGCCGTTGCTCAAGACAATCTGGCGCAGGCCATTGGTCGTAGCGGCCAGAACGTGCGCTTAGCTTCTGAGCTAACCGGCTGGCGTATTAACGTGATGACCGAAGATGAAGCTGAGTCAAAACGTGAGCAGGAAATTGATAGCCTGGTGGATTCCTTTGTTCAGCATCTGGAAGTGGACGAAGACGTTGCCCGCCTATTAGTAGAAGAAGGGTTCACCACCCTGGAAGAAGTTGCCTACGTGCCGCTTGAAGAGATGCTCGAAATCGAAGAGTTCGATGAAGATTTGGTGGAAGAGCTGCGCGCACGAGCGAAAGACGAGCTGCTGACGATGGCCATTGCCTCGGAGGAAGCGCTAGACGGTGCCCAACCAGCAGACGATCTGCTGGACATGGACGGCATGGAGCGCCACCTGGCCTTCATTCTGGCTAGCCGAGGCATCGTCACCATGGAAGATCTCGCCGAGCAGTCTGTCGACGATCTGGTCGATATCGAGGAGTTGGACGAAGCGCGCGCAGCGGCACTGATCATGACTGCCCGTGCGCCCTGGTTTGAAGACGATGGCGTATCGGATTCGAACACACAGTAAAAGGTCACGGGCTGAGGAGGGTCACTATGTCGGATATGACAGTTAAAGATTTTGCAGTAAAGGTGGGCCGTGATGTGCCCCGCCTATTGGAACAGATGAAAGAAGCTGGTTTAAAACATGCGTCAGAAAGCGACGCCGTGTCTGAAGACGATAAGCAAACGCTGCTAAGCTTTTTGAAAAAAAGCCATGGCGGCGGTGACAGCGATGCTAGCAAAAACCGCATTACGTTGACGCGTAAAACCCGTAGCCGTATTAAAACGGGCGAGCGTGGCAAAACGATCGAAGTGCAGGTGCGTAAGAAGAAAACGTACGTTAAGAGCGCCGAAGACGATAAGCCGAAGGCGCCTGAGCCTAAGCATTCTGGCCCGCGTCAACTGGTAGGTGATATGGCAGAAGCGGAAGCCGAGCGTAAAGCTCGCGATATCCGCGAAGCTGAAGAGAAGGCGGCAGCGGCTAAAGCGAAAGCAGCGGAAGAGGCTGCACGTAAAGCCGAGGAAGAGAAAGCCAAGGCAAAAGCGGCTGAAGTGCCCGATATCGCTGTGCCTGAGCTGCAAATCGACGATACCCCGGCACCTGATGATTTGCCGCCCGCGCCGCCGAAAGAAGGCCGCACGGATCGTCGTACAGCACCGCCTAAAAAGGCAGCGGCTAAGAAAAAAGGCCGTAGTGACGATGAGGATCGTGGCGACCGCGAAGAGCGTAAGCGCGGTGGTGGCGGTAAGAAAGTCAAACGTGCCGAGCGTCGCGGCGGTCGTCGTGGTGGTGCCAGCCAGAGTGGCAACGGCAAGCATGCTTTCCAAAAGCCGACTCAGCCGATCGTTCGTGAAGTCTCGATTCCTGAGTCAATCAGCGTTGCTGAGTTGGCCGACAAAATGTCGATCAAGGCCAATGAAGTGATCAAGGCCATGTTCAACATGGGCGCGGCCGTGACCATCAACCAAACGATTGACCAGGATACTGCGGCTATCGTTGTGGAAGAGATGGGCCACAAGGTCAAACTGGTGAAAGACGATGCGCTGGAAACGGAAATGCTGGAAGGCATCTCCTACGAAGGCGAAGAGATCACTCGTTCACCGGTGGTCACTGTTATGGGCCACGTTGACCACGGTAAAACATCGCTGTTGGATTATATCCGTCGCGCGAAAGTCGCCACTGGCGAAGCGGGCGGTATTACCCAGCACATCGGTGCTTACCACGTGGAAGACAACCACGGCGGCGTTACCTTCCTGGATACCCCTGGCCACGCGGCGTTTACCGCAATGCGTGCCCGTGGTGCTAAAGCGACTGACGTCGTTATCCTGGTTGTTGCTGCTGACGACGGCGTAATGCCCCAGACGATTGAAGCGATCGAACACTCCAAAGCTGCTGAAGTACCCATGGTGGTGGCGGTGAACAAGATCGACAAGCAGGGCATCGATCTGGACCGCATTCGTAATGAACTCTCGCAGCATGGCGTGATTTCAGAGGAATGGGGTGGTGACACCCAGTTTGTGCACGTTTCTGCGAAGACTGGCGAGGGCATCGAAGAGCTGTTGGAAGCCATTCAGCTTGTGTCAGAAGTACTTGAATTGACGGCTGTACCTTCCGCACCTGGTAAAGGCGTTGTGGTTGAATCGCGCCTTGATAAAGGTCGCGGTCCGGTAGCCACTGTTCTGGTACAAAACGGCACGCTGAAGAAAGGCGATATCGTTCTTGCTGGTCTGCATTACGGCCGCGTTCGTGCGCTTACCAATGAGCTGGGCAAGCAAGTGGATACCGCTGGCCCTGCGATGCCGGTCGAAATCCAAGGTTTGGATGGCACGCCGGATGCAGGTGATGACTTCATGGTTGTTGCCGATGAGAAGAAAGCCCGTGAAGTGGCTAACTTCCGTCAAGGTAAATACCGCGAAGTGCGCCTGGCACGTCAGCAGAAGGCCAAGCTGGAGAACATGTTCAGCCAGATGGGCCAAGACGAAGTGGCCAAGGTCAACATCGTTCTGAAAGCCGACGTTCAAGGTTCGCTGGAAGCTATCAAAGGCGCCCTGGAAGAACTCTCCACCGGTGAAGTTGAAGTTGCCGTGGTCTCCTCGGGTGTTGGCGGTATCACCGGTACCGATGCCAACTTGGCGCTTGCTTCTGAGGCCATCGTCGTCGGCTTCAACGTCCGTGCTGATGCGGCTGCTCGTGAAATCATCGAACGTGAAGGTCTGGATCTGCGCTACTACAGCGTTATTTACCAGCTGATCGATGAGGTTAAGCAGGCGATGAGCGGTATGCTTGCTCCCGAGTGGAAAGAAGAGATCGTGGGCGTGGCCGAAGTACGCGATGTGTTCCGCGCACCGAAAATTGGTGCAGTGGCTGGCTGTATGGTTGTCGAAGGCACCGTATCGCGCAGCAAACGTATCCGTGTACTGCGTGACAACGTTGTGATTTACGAAGGCGAGCTCGAGTCGCTGCGCCGCTTCAAAGATGACGTTCAAGAAGTGCGTAATGGCATGGAATGCGGCATCGGCGTGAAGAACTACAACGATGTTCAGGTCAACGATAAGATCGAAGTCTTTGACCAAGTGAAGGTCGAGCGCAGCCTGTAAGGCCGCGAGGAGCAATCATGCGCGAATTTAAGCGTACCGACCGAGTCGCTGACCAGCTCCAAAAGGAGCTGGCAGTACTGATCCAGCGCGAAGTAAAAGACCCGCGTTTGGGCATGATCACGGTGAGCGGCGCGACCGTTAGCCGTGATCTTGGCTACGCCGATATCTATGTCACCTTATTGGGTGAGCAAGATCCCGCGCGTATCAAAGAAAACCTGCAGGTGCTAAAGCGCGCTGGAGGCTTTCTAAGAAGCCAAATTGCCAAACGTATTAAGCTGCGTCACGTACCTGAACTGCGCTTTCATTACGATGAAAGCGTGGTGCGTGGTCAGCACCTCTCATCACTGATCGACGAAGCGGTTTCAACTGACCGCGCACGTCAACAGGATGATGAAGAGGGAAGCGACAATGACAATGGTGAGGAGACGCGCTAATGGCACGTCGCCGTCGCGGATTGCCGGTTAATGGCGTATTGCTGCTGGATAAGCCTAAGGGCATTTCCAGCAATCATGCGCTGCAGCGTGTGCGTCGTCTGTTTGAGGCGCAAAAAGCCGGTCATACCGGCACGCTGGACCCTATGGCAACAGGCTTGTTACCTATTTGCCTTGGGGAAGCTACTAAGTTTTCCGCGCACCTGTTAGAAGCCGACAAGATGTATCGCACCCGTGTAGAACTGGGCGTGATTACAGACACCGGTGATGCCGAAGGCACGGTCATTGAGCAGCGCGAGATCCCCCGCTTAACGGCCGAGGATGTCGAGTCAGTCCTAGCTCGCTTTCACGGCGAGATTGACCAAGTGCCGCCGATGTATTCGGCACTGAAGCATCAAGGCAAAAAGCTGTATGAGCTTGCTCGTGAGGGTAAGCACGTTGAGCGTGCAGCGCGGCGAGTAAGCGTGTATGATGCGCGGCTGCTTGCTTTCGAGGGCACTGCCTTTGAGATTGAAGTCAGTTGCAGCAAAGGCACGTATATTCGCACCTTGGCTGAAGATATTGGTCATGCGCTGGGCTGTGGTGCCCACATTAGCCAGTTGAGAAGGCTCAAAACGGGGCCCTTTACTGGCGATGCAATGTGGACACTGGAGGGCCTTGAGGCGCTGGCAGACCAAGCCACCCGCGAGGCTGAACTAATGCCTGCGGATGTGCTGGTTGATCATTTGCCGTCGCTGACGGTGGATGAAACGGCTTACGGGCGTCTTGCACACGGCCAATCGGCTAGCTTAGCCATTGGTGCGCTTGAGCCTGAGGCGCTGGCAAGACTTTATTACGCTGAGACGTTTATCGGCCTTGGCGTTGTAAAAGGGGCGCAGGAAGTAGCTCCCAAGCGGCTGTTAAGTACCGTCGCTATCTCGTAAAACGTTGCAAGGACGTAGCGATTTGCGCGAAAATTGTACGTGAAGATAGTTGCATGAGACTGCAAATATGCGTGGTCTCACCCATTCAATTTTAGGCATATTGCTTACTGGAGAGACAGATGGCATTAACCGCTGAGAAGAAGGCCGAGATCGTCAACGAATACGGCCGCGGCGATAACGATACCGGTTCCCCTGAAGTTCAGGTTGCACTGCTGAGCGCCAACATTAATGGCCTGCAGGACCACTTCAAAACCAACAAGCAGGATCACCACTCTCGTCGTGGTCTGATCCGCATGGTAAACCAGCGTCGTAAGCTGTTGGATTACCTGAAGCGTAAAGATTTTGAACGCTATCAGTCTCTGATTCAGCGTTTAGGTCTGCGTCGTTAAGCGTTAACGGCAACGATCAAAAACGGGCAGCCCC
>NZ_JABUZF010000252.1:54534-57476 GCF_014897885.1 Halomonas sp. 3D7M
GGGCAGCCCCTTGTGGGCTGCCCGTTTTTTTGTTTCTGGTAGCCGTATGGCGCCACAGCGCCTAGAATGGTGGCGAGTCAAAACGACCCAAGCGAAAAGACAAGTAGATATTAATGTTAAAGGAAGTCGCCGTGAATCCGGTAAAAAAAACGTTTCAATACGGTCGTAGCACCGTCACCCTAGAAACTGGGCGTATTGCTCGCCAAGCCACTGGCGCCGTTATGGTGACCATGGATGAAACCGTCGTACTGTGTACGGTTGTGGCTAAAAAAGAAGCAAACCCCAATCAGCCTTTCTTCCCACTCTCGGTACACTACCAAGAGAAAACCTACGCAGTGGGCAAGATCCCCGGCGGCTTCTTTAAGCGCGAAGGGCGTCCTACTGAGAAAGAAACCCTTACCTCGCGTCTGATTGATCGTCCGATCCGTCCGCTATTTCCTAAAGGGTTTATGAACGAAGTGCAGGTTATCTGTACTGTTCTGTCGACTGATCGTAATCATGACCCCGATATCGCAGCCCTACTGGGCACTTCGGCAGCGCTGGGTATTGCTGGCGTGCCGTTCAACGGCCCGATTGGCGCGGCACGTGTGGGCTTTAATGAAGAGCAGGGCTACTTCCTAAACCCAACCGTTGAAGAGCTGACTACCTCAGAGCTGGACATGGTTGTTGCCGGTACCGAAAACGCGGTATTGATGGTGGAGTCGGAAGCTCAGGAACTGCTTGAAGACGAAATGCTCGGTGCCGTGCTGTTTGGTCACCAAGAAATGCAGGTAGCCGTTAGCGCGATTAAAGAGCTGGTCGCTGAAGCTGGCAAACCGCGTTGGGATTGGCAGCCGGCCCAAGAAAATGTAGCACTGAAAACGGCCATGGCCGATGCCTTTGAAGCCAAGGTAGGTGATGCTTATCGCATTACTGACAAAATGGCTCGCCAAGATGCGCTGTCAGCGCTGAAAGATGAAGCGGTTGCACAGTTGGCCGCTGCTGAAGGCGAAGAAGTAGAAGGTAAGTTCAGCAAAGATGACGTGAAAGGTGCGTTTGCTGGCCTTGAAAAGCGCGTTGTACGCTCTCGTGTCGTGAAAGGCGAGCCCCGTATTGATGGACGCGACAATGCCACTGTACGTCCTCTAGCGATTGAGGTGGGTGTACTGCCTAAGACACACGGTTCGGCAGTATTTACCCGTGGTGAAACTCAGGCCATCGCCATTGCTACCTTGGGCACCCTGCGCGATTCGCAGCTGATCGAGTCCCTGGAAGGTGAGCGTAAAGACCGCTTTATGCTGCACTACAACTTCCCTCCTTACTGTGTTGGTGAAGCCGGCTTTATGGGCGGCCCGAAGCGTCGCGAAATCGGCCATGGCCGTTTAGCACGCCGTGGCGTTCAAGCAATGCTGCCGTCAGAAGACGTTTTCCCCTATACCATCCGTGTGGTATCGGAAATCACCGAATCTAACGGTTCTAGCTCCATGGCGTCAGTGTGCGGCTCCTCGCTCGCGCTGATGGATGCTGGTGTACCATTAAAAGCACCGGTGGCCGGTATTGCCATGGGCTTGGTGAAAGATGAAGACGGCTATGCGGTATTGACCGATATCCTGGGTGACGAAGATCATCTGGGCGATATGGACTTCAAAGTTGCCGGTTCTGAAGAGGGCGTTACTGCTCTGCAGATGGACATTAAGATTGAAGGCATCAATGAAGAGATCATGGAGAAAGCGCTGCAGCAGGCCCATGATGCTCGCCTCAGTATCCTCGCTCAGATGAACGACGTGATCAGCCAAAGTCGTACGGATGTGTCGGAAAATGCTCCGTCCATGGCGACGATTAAAATCGATCCGGACAAGATCCGTGATGTGATTGGTAAAGGCGGCGCGACGATCCGTAAAATTTGCGAAGATACCGGCGCCTCTATTGATCTGGATGATGATGGCACCGTGCGCATCTACGCCGAAGATAAAGCCGCAGCCAAAAAAGCCATTGATACCGTGCTGGCAATTACCGCAGAGGCGGAAATTGGTAAGCTTTATAACGGTAAAGTAGTTCGCATTGCGGACTTTGGCGCTTTCGTTAATATCATGCCGGGTACTGACGGCTTGGTTCACATATCGCAAATTGTTGCCGAGCGCGTTAACAACGTGCGCGACTTCTTAAATGAAGGCGATGATGTGATTGTGAAAGTATTGGATATCGACAACCGCAATCGTGTGAAACTCTCAATCAAAGAGATCACCGAGGAAGAGAAAGCAGCTTTTGCCGCTGCCGAGGCGGACGTCGCTAACTAAAGCGATGTAGACGTAACGGCCGCCCCCGCAGCTTTCAGTTGCGGGGGCGGTGTCGTTTTATAGGCAGTATAGGAAAAGAGAAGAGAACATGGAGAAGGAGCAAGCGCCGCGTTGGTGGGCGGTAGTGGCCGTGATGATCGGTATTTTTTTATTGGTGACAGCTGAGCAGCTGCCTATAGGGTTATTGTCCCAGGTGGCGTCGTCAATGGGTGTCACGCCAGGTATGGCGGGCCTTATGGTGACCGTGCCGGGAGTGGTTGCTGCTTTCTCTGCGCCGCTGTTGCCGGTCGCGGTAGGCCGTTTAGATAGACGTGTCATGCTCACGGTGATGATGATTGTGATGGTGATTGGCAGCGCGCTTTCAGCAGTGGCCAGCAACTTTGGGTTACTTCTGGCAGCCCGTGTGTTGGTGGGCATTAGTATCGGCGGGTTTTGGGCCATTGCGGGCAGTATTGCCCCAAGGCTGGTGCCCAGCGATCAGGTTGCCAAGGCCATGACGATTATTTTCGGTGGTGTGGCCGCTGCGTCAGTATTGGGGGTGCCGTTAGGTACGCTGCTTGGGGACCTGAGCAACTGGCGGGTGGCGTTTGGCGCGCTAGGCGGGCTGAGTCTTTTAACCGCCATTGCACTATGGTGTTGGCTACCGCCACTGCCGCCAAGAGAGCC
>NZ_JABUZF010000252.1:57518-72469 GCF_014897885.1 Halomonas sp. 3D7M
ATGTTAGCGCAGCAGTTTAGCAATCGTGGTGTGCGTGTCGCGGTGTTAACCACCGGCTTTGTCGTTATTGGGCACTTTGCTGCTTATACCTTTATTAGCCCTATTCTGCAGGAGATTAGTGGCGTAGCTCAGCGCCATGTTGGCAGTTTGCTGTTGCTATATGGGGCGGCAGGGATTTTGGGTAATATCGCGGCAGGTATCTTTGCTGGGCGTCACCCGTATCGGGCGGTGCTGGCCATTCCTAGCCTGTTACTGTTAGTGGTGGCTGTTTTCCCGCTGCTGGGTGTTCAGCCTATCAGCGGCGTCCTGCTGCTAATGGTATGGGGAGCTGTTTTTGGCAGCGTGTCAGTGAGTATTCAAACCTGGATTATACGTACGGCACCTAATACCGAGGCAGCCACCGCGCTGATGGCCTTTACCTTTAATATGTCGATTGGTTTAGGGGCCATGTTTGGTGGACGTATCGTCGATGGCACTAGCCTGCCTATTGCTATGTGGGCGGCATCGGGGCTATTCCTGCTGGGGGCGTTGTTGGTATGGCGAACGCCTTCAAGCATTGTGGGTGAGAAGCGTCGCTAGGACGTTGCAACATAAACCGTAAAAAATGCCCCCGCTCTTAGTAGCGGGGGCATGGCGTTTAAGCGCACTAAACGTAGGGCTTAGGGACGTTCAATCGCCAGTGCAACACCTTGACCGCCGCCGATACACAGGGTGGCCAGGCCTTTCTTAGCATCACGCGCAATCATTTCATGCAGTAGGCTGACCAAGATGCGGCAGCCAGAAGCACCGATCGGGTGGCCTAGTGCAATAGCACCGCCATTCACATTCACTTTGCTGACATCCCAGCCCAACTCTTTGTTGACTGAAAGCGCCTGAGCAGCGAATGCTTCGTTAGCTTCTACTAGGTCCAGGTCGTCCAGGCTCCAGCCCGCTTTTTCGAGGCAGCGGCGGGTGGCTGGGGCTGGGCCAATGCCCATAATTGCCGGGTCAACGCCAGCGTTAGAGTAAGCGGCAATACGTGCCAGTGGCTCTAAGCCAAGTTCTTTGGCTTTTTCTGCTGAGCAAAGCATCACCACGGCAGCGCCATCGTTTAAGGATGAGGCGTTACCGGCGGTAACGGTGCCGTCTTTCTTGAACGCGGGGCGCATTCCACCTAGCTTCTCAGCGGTAACTTCCCGCGGGTTCTCATCCGTATCAAACACCACTGGATCGCCTTTGCGCTGCGGGATTTCCACAGGAACGATCTGGCCTTTGAATTTACCATCTCTGATAGCTTGCGCAGCTTTTTGTTGCGAGGCCGCCGCGAACTCGTCCATCGCTTCGCGAGTGATACTGTATTTATCCGCCAGGTTTTCCGCGGTAATACCCATGTGATAGTTGTTGAATGCATCCCACAGGCCGTCGTGAACCATGGAATCAATCGCTTTCCAGTCGCCCATGCGCTGACCGTTACGCGAGTTAGGCAGGATATGCGGGGACGCAGACATGTTTTCCTGTCCACCTGCCAGAATAACGCTGGCGTCACCGCAACGGATGGCTTGGGTAGCCAAGTGCAGGGCCTTGAGGCCTGAGCCACATACCTTGTTGATCGTCATGGCTGGAACGGCATCAGGCAGACCAGCTTTGATAGCCGCCTGGCGCGCAGGGTTTTGGCCTACGCCAGCGGTCAGCACTTGGCCTAGCAACACTTCATCAATTTGCTCTGGGGCAACGCCGGTAGCGGCGAGAATGTCTTTAATAACCAATGCACCTAAATCGCTAGCAGGAATGCCAGCGAGTGATCCACCAAAGCTTCCTACGGCGGTGCGGCGAGCGGCGACAATAACCACGTCTTGCATATGATGACTCCTTGGGTAAGTAACGCAACGTTCCGAGTGAGGACAGAGGCTTCAGGGGAAGCGGACTCTCCATTGTTGTTAGCATGTTGTGTCGAACTTATCTATCAGCATAGGGGAAGGTTGTGCATTGCGGCAATACGCTTTTTTAGGCAAATAAAAACGGGCCGTAAAACGGCCCGTTAAATAGCTGCTTACTCAACTGCTTGGCTTACGCTAATTGAACAGGAATCGCATTACTGGTGTGGCTAACGTGATTGCCTTCTTGCAGATAGACAAGCGCTGGCTGATGCTTTTCAAGTTCTGCTTCAGAGTAGTGAGCGTAACTACAAATAATGATCCGGTGTTCCGGTGAGGCTAAATGCGCGGCTGCACCATTGATGGAAATTAGCCGAGAGCCTTCTTCTCCACGAATCGCGTAGGTAGTGAAGCGCTCGCCGTTTTCCACGTTATAGATCTGGATTTGCTCGTTTTCGCGAATACCGGCCATATCCAGCAATTCCCCGTCGATAGCACAGGAACCTTCGTAATTGAGTACCGCGTGGGTAACGCGAGCCATATGCAGCTTGGCTTTCAGCATAATCGTGTGCATAGAAACTCCTAAATAGCGAAACTAGCTTACGCGCTAGTGTCAGTGGCAGCGTCTGGGAGCTGCACGCTGATGTTGTCAATAAGTCGAGCGGGGCCTAGCTTAGCCGCCGCTAGTAGCACGGCACTGCGTGTCGAGCTGCCCACAGGAGCAAGCGTTGCGTCACGTAGCTCAAGGTAATCAGGCCTAAAGCCAGCATCATACAGTGCCGTTTTACCCTGTTGTAGTACCTCTTCGGCGGGGGTGCCGCGCTCTAACGCATCGCGTAGCTCGCATAAGGTGCGATATAGCATGGGGGCTTTTGCGCGCTCAGACGCACTTAAATAACCATTACGAGAGGAGAGCGCTAGGCCGTCATCGGCGCGCACAATCGGTACGCCGATAATCTCGATAGGCATGTGTAGATCACTCACCAGCTTACGAATGACCGCAAGTTGCTGGTAATCTTTTTCACCGAAGCAAGCCACATCCGGCTGCACCAGATTAAATAGCATGCTGACCACGGTAGAAACGCCATCAAAGTGCCCGGGGCGCGAGCCTCCGCACAACCCTTCGCCTACGTCGGGGACATGCACGAGGGTCTGGGCAGACAGGCCATTGGGGTAAAGCGCGCTGACGGTGGGGGCGAACAGAATATCGCAGCCAGCATCGGTCAACTGCGCTTGGTCTGCCTCGAACGTGCGTGGGTAGGCGTCCAGGTCTTCCCCGGGACCGAACTGCATGGGGTTCACGAACAGGCTTGAAATGACGACGTCAGCGTGCTGACGAGCATTGGCCACAAGCGCCAAGTGGCCTTGATGCAGGTTGCCCATGGTGGGCACTAAGGCAATGCGTTGGCCACGCTGGCGGTATTCGCGGAGCGTGCTGCGTAATTCGTTGATATCTCGTAAAGTGCGCATAAAGGGGTCGTGGTCGTTCCAGTTGGCGCTTAAAAACAGTGCTCAGCGGCTGGGAAAGTACGGGTTTTAACCGCTTCATGGTAGTGTGAAAATGCACTTTGAATGCTTTCAGCATCCGCCATGAAATTCTTGACGAAGCGCGGCGTGCGGCCATGAGTAACGCCTAGCACGTCGTGCATGACTAGAATTTGGCCATCGGTATCAGGGCCTGCGCCGATACCAATCACTGGGACGTCTAAGGCTTCAGTTACTGCTTTACCCAGGCTTGCTGGCACACACTCCAGCAAAATTACGGAAGCACCTGCCTCAACGAGCACTTTGGCATCATTGATAATTTGTTCGGCCTGGGCAGCTTCGCGGCCTTGCACTTTATAACCACCTAGCTGGTAGACCGTTTGCGGTGTTAACCCGAGGTGGGCGCATACCGGAACGCCGCGGCGGGTCATCTCACGGATACCGTCGGCCATCCATGCTTCGCCTTCGACTTTTACCAGTTCAGCGCCAGCACGCATCAATGCGGCAGAATCTTCTAGCATGCGTTCCGTGGTGGCGTTGCTCATAAACGGCAAGTCCACCATCAACAGGCTATGGCCTTTGCCACGCGCCGTGCAGCGTGTGTGGTAGCAAATATCTTCCATAGTCACAGGAAGCGTACTAGTGTGCCCTTGTAAGACCATGCCTAGGGAATCGCCGACTAGCAGAACATCAACGCCTGCAGCGCTGGCGGCATGGGCAAAAGAGGCATCGTAAGCGGTCAGGCAACTGAACGTTTCGCCGGCGCGCTTATACGCCTGCAGAGTGCTCAGGGTGACGGTTTTCATGGCGTGCTCTCGTAGTTTCTAAGTGGGCCGATGCAACGTGGGCAGCCGACCATTATTAACGTTGCATCCTTGCAAGCGTGAAGTGGCGTAACTGGCAATTGTTACCTGAATGGGGGCTTGGTGTCGAGATTTGTGTCAGACGGTAGCAGTCACGGTAGCATTTGGATTGTCTAACCGTTGTATCCCGCTTTGCTCAAGCTGCTTCAGCCACTCAGCAAGCGGCTGTTGATAAAGCACTATTGGCTCTAATTGAGTAGCAGACACCAGTTCTTCAAGAGGCGCTAATACAAAGGCGCGTTCATGCATATGGGGATGAGGAACCTGAAGCCTAGGGCGCGCGATCGTGGTTTGATCGTAAAGCAGCAGATCTAAATCCAGCGTGCGCGGCCCCCAGTGACGTAATCGCCGACGGCGGTGGCGTTGCTCTAGCCCTTGAAGCTGGTCCAGTAGTGCCAGCGGAGAAAGCGTAGTTTCAAGGGCGGCCACGGCGTTAATAAAGTCAGGCTGGTCTTGTGGCCCTATTGGCCGTGTAGCGTATAGGGACGACTGAGCCACCAACTGGCAAAGAGGCAGGGTGTCCAGTTCTCGTAAGGCTTGGCGAACCTGGCTGACAGGGTCATCCAGATTGCTACCTAGGCCAATATAAGCAAGTGACATTGTGCTCTTACTGCTCTGTTTTGCGTGGTTTGCGTCGTTTTTTACGTCGACGGTCCCCCTGGCTTGCCGGATCACTTCCCACTTTTTGCAGCAGCCGAAGTTGCTCGTGCTCATCACCTTGCTGGAAGGCATTCCACCAATCGCCTAAGCCACGCGGTATTTCACCTGCTTGTTCACGCAACAGCAGCAAATCGTAGGCGGCTCGGAAGCGTGGGTGTTCGCGGGTTTGAAATGCCCGTTTGCCACGGCGCAGAGGAAGGCGTGCCTGTAGTTCCCAAATATCGCGCATGGGCATGCCAAAGCGTTTGGGAATCGAAATATGCTGTAACTGACGAGTGACTACCTGCTGGGCAGCAGTTTGCAGCGCTGGAATTGCGGGCATGCCTTCGCGCTCAAGCTCGGCTTGACGGTGTGCCACTGGTGCCCACAAAAAGGCGGCTAGCAGGAAGGCTGGCGTCACTGGCCGTCCTTCCGCAATGCGCTTATCGGTGTTAGTGAGCGCTTGTTCAATCAGATCTTCGGCCCAAGCAGCATCCGCCATGGCTTCTTCCGCTTCGGGGAACAGCATGCCAAACAAGTTGTAATGGCTCAGTAAGCGGAAAGTAATTAAGCCGTGCCCCGACATGAATAGCTTGAGTACTTCATCAAACAAACGGGCGGGAGGAATTTGCAGTAACAGCGGCGCCAGATCGTACATCGGCTCTTCAGTGGCTGGCTCGATGGTGAAATCGAGCTTGGCCGCAAAGCGCACCGCACGCAGCATACGTACAGGGTCTTCCCGATAGCGGGTAACGGGGTCGCCAATCAGTCGCAGCGTACGTGACTCAATATCACGCGCGCCGTTGGCAAAGTCATGAATCGTGAAGTCAGCGATATTGTAGTAAAGCGCATTCACGGTGAAGTCGCGGCGTAGAGCGTCTTCTTCGATGTTGCCCCACACATTGTCTCGCAATAGCAGGCCATCGTCAGACTGCTGGGCGATATGATCGCCGTGCTCGTCCTGAGGCTTGCCGCGGAAAGTGGTAACTTCAATGACTTCGCGACCAAAGCGCACATGCACAATGCGAAAACGCCGACCAATCAGCCGCGAATTGCGAAACAGATCGCGCACCTGTTCCGGCGTTGCATTCGTGGCAACGTCGAAATCTTTCGGCATTTTGCCCAGCAATGCATCACGAATGCAGCCGCCAACCAGGAAGGCATCAAATCCAGCGCCATTAAGGCGATAGAGTACCTTTAACGCGGCCTCGCTGATTTGCTGACGAGAAACAGGGTGCTCGGAGCGCGGAATAATACGGGGACTGAGCGCATCGGCGGCGCTCTCTGGGGAATCGAGCAGGGATTTCAAGTGCTCTCCCGGGCTATGTAATAAACGGGTAAATCCTTTAAACATGCGGCGATATCGACTCGCAGGGTATCGAAAACAGTATCGAGAAACGTAGCGAAAAAATGACCGCAAGGTTAGCGGTAAGTTGCTGAGTGTAGCCGACCCCTTGAGGCTTGCAAAGCACTGGAGCAGGGTTTGTAAAAGACGACTGCTTTAAACGCGGAAAGGGGAGGCTACAAGAGCCTCCCCTATAAAGCAGACAATCAGCGTCCATGCTGTTGTTTTTCTTCATGATGGCACATCGCTCTGAATACGCACCGCAGTCGGTAGGCGTGAGAACCAGTCTGATTCCGACCGCCTCGTATTCAAAACAATAATCCAACCGCGAACTTTTTCTCCCGGCGTGTTGTTATTGGTTCCGGGGTGTACACACATGCTGCTGTTGTTTTTGTTTGGGAGCAGATTCTTTGTGTACGTCGCGTCCTTTTTTGGGCACTTGCTGACTGTTGTTATTGTTCGCTGCGCCTATTCTGCTTAGCGCTAGCAAGTCGTGAGACTCAAGCCTGTTGTTCTTGTTAGTACTATGATCTCTGCCTAGCCCTGTTGTTTTTGTTTTGGCTCAGGTTGGGGCGGTGTCATGTTGTTTTTGTTAGCGACGTCCGCGCTGCCCATTTTGTTCTTCTTGCCCAGTAATATTGCACTTGCTGTGCCACCCATTTTTTATTCTTTTATTTTCATGGGCTTGGAATTTATTGGCTATGCCAGGGAACTAATCGCAACGCATAGTGTTACCCGTTTTTAAGGGATTTCTGGGGCGTGTTGTGTGGGAAGGTAACAGTGGCTGATGGGAAGGTTTTGGATATTTCTTATGCAAATCAATCTATTGGACGTTAGTCGTAGAAGGCGAGGTGGTGAATGGCTAATCATAGGTATTGCCGCCACCTAATTGGGGCGGCGTGCGGTTTTTTTACGTGGGATGCCTAGGCGCTGGCGCCGCTCCCATAAATTTTTACGGCTAATTCCCAGCTTTTGGGCTAACTCGGTTTCACTCATTTGATCCTGATGTTCCAGCACAAAATGCTGAAAATAGTCCTCAAGAGAGAGGTCGTCGTCATCGCCACTTGGCGCTGATGATTCATTGGCTAATGCGGAGCTGTTACCTGCAGAAGAGTGAGGTCGGTTGGTAACAGGGCCAAGGCCTAGGTCGTCAGGGTGAATCAAATGCCCCTCGGCTAGAATTACGCCCCTCTCCAGTGCATTCTCAAGCTCGCGTACGTTACCAGGCCAAGGGTAGTCGCGTAGGTCCTGTCGGGAAGCCCGTGACAAACGAAGCCCTTGGCGATCATGACGTTTGCAGGCTTTATCTAACAGAATATCGGCTATCTTCAATACGTCTTCTTCACGGTCGCGCAGCGGTGGCAATTCAATCTGCATAACGTTGAGGCGATAGTAGAGATCTAGTCGGAATTCCCCGCTTTTAGACAGAGCGCGCAAGTCTCTGTGGGTGGCGGCGATCAGGCGCACGTCCACATGGCGTGTTTCGACGGAGCCAATTTTGCGGATTTCACCTTCCTGAAGTACGCGTAACAGCCGCGCTTGGGCATCCAGTGGTAACTCGCCGATTTCATCTAAAAACAGGGTGCCACCGTCGGCGGCTTCCACTAACCCGGTTCGGGCAGCGCTAGCGCCGGTAAACGCTCCTTTCTCATGGCCAAAAAGCTCTGACTCGATCAGCGTCTCAGGTATTGCCGCGCAGTTCACACAAATCAGCGGTGCTTTGGCGCGTTTGCTTTGCTGATGAATGGCCCGGGCAACGAGCTCTTTGCCTGTGCCGGATTCTCCTTGAATTAGCACGGTAACGTCTGCCGGGGCTGTTTTGCGAATGCGCGTGTAAACCTGCTGCATAGCCGTGCAATTGCCGATCATCGTTTGACGCCCACCTCCTTCATCGGTGATATCCGGAGGTGTGCCTTGCTGCATCGACTGCTTATGCAGAATGCGTTCGACGGTTTCTAAAAGCTCGGTGTGATCAAATGGTTTAGCAACATAGTCCACAGCCCCTTGCTTAAGCGCGTCGACTGCCGAGCGCATGCTGGCATAGCTGGTCATTATCAGTACCGGCGCGGGTGCTGCGGCCTCAATTAGGGCGGTGCCAGGATCACCTGGCAGTCGCAGGTCGCTAATGACTAGATCAAACTCGCTAGGCGCCAGCTCACGTGCTTCTTCTGCGCTGCCCGCTTCGCTGACGGTATAGCTGTGACGTTCGAGTAAACGCTTTAAAGCGCTGCGAATAATCGCTTCATCTTCAACAATCAGTATCCTGGGCATGAGGTAGGTGATCATCCTGTTGGTAAAGCGGTAGCCAAAGCGTGATGGCAGTGCCGCGAGGCTTTCCTGGAGGTGGTGACGCAACCTCTATTTTGCCTTGGTGCTCATTGATAATTTGGTAGGCCAACGAGAGCCCAAGCCCCGTTCCTTGACCCGCAGGCTTGGTCGTGGTGAAGGGCTCGAAAAGGCGATGCTTCACGCTTGGGTCAATGCCGTGGCCATCATCGGTGACTCGCCACCAAGCATGGCTTGCCTGTTTGCCTGCTTCAATATGAACCGTGCCCTGAGCGTCGCAAGCGTCTTTGGCATTGCTCAGTAAGTTGACCATGACCTGGGTTAATCGCTGAGCATCGCCACGCACCACGATGTCATCCGGACAGTCATTGGTAAAGCTTACATCCTCCCCCGAGCGCGCTAAATGGATCAAGTGCAGCGCGTCTTCGCTAACGGTAGAGAGCGAGGCGGGGGATGCCGGCAGTGGCAGGGTTTGACGGCCACCGTGGGCAAAACCGACCAGCGAGTTAACAATCTTGGTGACTCGTTGGGTTAACTGTTGAATTTGGTTAGCCGTTTCCAGTAGCGCTGGGTCATCGGTATCGTAGCGCAAGTTTTGGGCCAGTGACGAAATGCCCGTGATAGGGTTGCCTATTTCATGTGCCACGCCTGCCGCAAGTTGCCCTATGGATGCCAAGCGCGCTGCGTGGACAAGTTCCTCTTCTAGCCACTTCATTTCAGTATGGTCTTCTACCAAAATCACGCTGCCGCCACGGCTGTCGTGTCCGCTTAACACTGCTTTGTGAAGGGTGAGGAAGTAATCCTTGCCATGTAGTGACACGGCTTGTTTATACAACGGCGTATGGCTGGCGTTGAGTACGCTACCGAGTAAAATGGGCCAGGGTGGGGGCAGGCTATCTCGGCGTGAGCCAATCACGCTATCGCCGCTAATCCCGGAGAGTGATGAAAGCGCCTCATTCCACATTAACAGCTCATCATCGTCGCCTAGCACGCACAAGCCTACGGGCAAGTAGGCTAGCGTTTGCCGGTGATGGCGGCGCAAGCCATCCAGTTCCCGAGCCAGCCCAGTGAGCCTAGAGCGGTAAGCTTCAAGGCGGCTTTCAACAAAATGAATATCGTCAGTGACCGGTGCGTCGTCGTGGCGGTAGGGCAAGTAACGATCAACAATATCTCGCGCAACTGAAGGCCCCATTAAACCGGATAGGTTCGCCTGGATTCGGTCGCGCAGGCGGCGCAGTGCATAGGGGCGGCGCTCCTGAGGTGTCAGGTTTAGCGCTGCCAGTGCGCGGTCAACTTCACGGCTGGCAGCTTCATCGCCCAACGCTTGGGCAAGATAAGTAGGGAAGTCTCCCGCCGTAGCTGCTTCCAGTGGTAGGCGTTTTGAACGAATGACCGCATCTACGGAGCATGCTTCAGCCGCAGAGCGTTCGCCTTCTGAGATGCGGGTAAATAACGACACAATGAGAAGCAGTAAAATATTCACCGCTAAAGAAACAAGCGTAACGTTATACCAAATGGGCGCATCCGCAGACATCAGGGGAGTGAGGGGCAGCGAGAGTGTGGGGAGATCAAGCAAAAGCGGCAACCATAGGCCCCACAGCCAAATGATGATGCCGCTCATTAGCCCGGCGATCATGCCCTTGCGGTTCGCACCGGGCCAGTATAACAACGCCAGCATGCCAGGCAGGCACTGTGCCATGCCTACAAATGCAGCGAGCCCCAAGTTTGTTAGCGAATGGTAGCGACCGACGCTTTCAGCAAATAGCCACCCGCCCGCAATTACAGCGACGACTAAACCGCGACGTAGCCAGAGCAGCCAGCCGTATAAATCGCTACGCGCCTCCGGGGGGCGAGCCACTAGCACCACGTGGTTTAGCACCATGCCTGAAAGAGCCAGCGCGATCATCATCATGGTGCCACTGGCGGCGGCAAGGCCGCCAATGAAGGCTAGCGCTCCCACCCACCAATGTTCTGACATCAAGAAGGCGGCGTAGGCTGCGACTGGAACCGTCTCGTTTGTCGATTGTGCAGCCCACCAAATCAACGGTACTGGCAGTGCCATCAGTAGCAAAAATAGCGGTAATGTCCAACTGGCTTGGAGCAGGGTGTGGCGAGAAAGGCTTTCTGCAAAGGTAATCTGAAACAGGTGCGGCATCATGAACGCGGCCGCAAAGAACAGCAGTAGCAGCGTGCGCCATTGGGGGGCTTCAAATTGCGGCGTTGCGGCTTGGGCTGCGGCTCCAGGCCCTTCTAACCACTGCTGTAATCCGTGAGGCCCATCAAATACCCACCACAGTGCAATGGCACCTAGCCCAAGCATCGCCAGTAGTTTAATGATCGATTCAAAAGCAATCACGCTGAGTAGCGTATCGTGACGATGTCGATGGCTGTGGCGTGCGCCAAACAACACTGCACAGCCTGCGATCACACCGCAAAACAGCAGGGTGGCCGCCGCGCTATAGCGGCTGCCGGTGGGCAAGTAGACCGCATCGCTTAAGGTTTGCACCTGGATGCCCAGCAGCGGCATCACGGCTAGCAGGCTGATCAGCGTTACCAGAGTGCCTGCCCAGCGGGATCGGTAGCGAAACGCAAATAGATCCGCGAGTGAAGAGAGCTGGTAGGTACGAGTAATGCGTTGTATGGGCACAAGCAGTACGGGGGCCAGCAGAAAAGCCCCGGCTGCACCGAGGTAATATGCCAGGTAGCCAAAGCCTGCTTTCGCCGCAAGCTCCACACTGCCATAGATTGCCCACGCGCTGGCGTATACGCCCAGCGCCAGGGTGTACACAATAGGGTGGCGCGTAATGCGCACGGGCACCCAGCCACGCTCAACGGCCATGCCGCAGGCAAACAGTAAGGCAAGATAGCCTAGGCCCAGCAGTACTACTCCTAAAAGCTCAACGCTCATCTAACTTCCTTTTTTGCTCAAGCCATAGCGTTAGCGCGATCAGACCGCCCCAAATAGCAAATGGGCGATACCAGGCAACGCTTGGATCTCCCCAGCCGTCCATCAGTAACGGCGAAAGCAAATAGCCGCCAAACACCAAGAACAGCAGTATGCGATAAACGTACATATTAAAACTCTGATTGATAGCGGCGGTGGGTGGTAGCGACAAGCTTTTCAACAGACCAGTGTGCTATTGCCCAGTTTAGTTGTGTTTCGGGTGGCTCTTGAACCAACGTGTCAGGTGGGGCCTGATCGAGTAGTCGCAGTGCTTGAAACAGCTGTTGGCGAATGCCGTCGGCGTCTTCGGCTAATGCAGGGGCCAGATTTTGCTTAGAAAGCTTTTGACCCTCTTGAGTAACCACGAGCGGTAAATGTAGATAGCGGGGAGTTGATAAGCCAAGCGCTTGCTGCAACTGGCCTTGCCAGGGCGTGTTATCCAGCAGGTCATAACCGCGCACAATATCGGTAATGCCTTGATCGGCATCATCCACTACGACGGCGAGCTGATAGGCCCAAAGCTGATCTTTGCGTTTAAGCACAACATCCCCCAAAACGGCAGGGTCGAACTGTTGGAAACCAAAAAGCCGATCCTGCCAAGTAATAGGGCGCTTTGCCAGATCGCTGCGCAGCCGCCAGGCCACCGGCTTTGTGGCATCACGAACGCTCTCGCGGCACCAGCCAGGATAGATTGAAAACGCTTGCCACTGCTTTCTCGAACAGCTACATGGATAAGCCAAGCCTTGGGCAGCCAGTTGATCGAGCGCCTGCTGATAAGCCTCATCACGGTGGCATTGCCAGCGGATTTCTTCATCCCAATGAAGCCCAAAGGCGTCAAGCTGACGCAGAATTGTATCAGCAGAGCCTTCAGGGCAGCGGGGCGGGTCGATATCCTCAATGCGCACCAGCCACTGCCCGCCAACAGCGCGGGCGTCTAAATAGCTGCCTAGGGCGGCTACTAGCGAGCCAAGATGCAGTGGCCCTGACGGTGTAGGAGCGAAACGTCCTCGGTAGTGCGTGGTATGGGTCATGACAGCCCGAATCAATTGTTCAAATAGCGCCAGCGATTAACTACGATGATAAGTACAGCGATAAATACAAGATGACAAACAAAAACGGGCACCTCAAGGGTGCCCGTTGGACGCTTTAGCTTGTAACAAACTAGCAGCTTGTAGCGTATGCGCGCCGATGGTTAGCCACCGAGCTGTTTCTCTTTAAGCTCTGCCAGCGTTTTACAGTCCACGCACAGCGTTGCCGTGGGGCGGGCTTCAAGGCGGCGAATGCCGATTTCAACGCCGCAGGCTTCACAAAAGCCGTAGTCGTCTTCATCGATTTTTTCGATGGTTTCGTTAATCTTTTTCAGCAACTTGCGTTCGCGATCCCGAGTACGCAGCTCCAGGCTGAAGCCCTCTTCTTGAGTAGCGCGGTCAGCGGGGTCAGCGTAGTTATTAGCGTCTTCCTGTAGGTGGCGTACGGTACGATCCACCTCTTCCATGAGATCTTGTTTCCAGTCTAGAAGGAGCTGGCGGAAGTGCGCGAGCTGCTTCTCGTTCATATACTCTTCGCCCGGTGCTGGCTCATACGGGGTGAAGGACTTGGACGCTTCCGGTTTCTTTTCCGCTACTGGCATGGGAGTGCCCCTTACGTATGTGACTGCTGATCGACCATGAGTGTGTGTCACGATCTCACGCCAAAGGGATGCTTGTTTAGCTGAAAAATGCGCGCTATGCAAGCATAATGGCGCATTTTCGACCATGGTCTTGCCTCTTCAACGACCTGCGTCATGATTTCTCTACCATTTAGTGAAGGAACCGTTATGGCTTGGAATTCACGTGTAAATCACGTTGCACCTTTTCGCGTGATGCATCTATTGGAAATGGCCCAGGCTCGAGAGGCCGAAGGCCACGATGTGATTCACCTAGAGGTCGGCGAACCTGATTTCGCGACGCCGGCACCGATTGTAGCAGCAGGCCAGCAAGCGTTGGCAACAGGCAAAACGCGCTATACACCTGCGGCAGGCCTAGCGTCGCTGCGGGAGGCGATTTCAAGACATTACGCCGAGCATTTTAACGCCACCGTTGACCCCTCACGTATTTTGGTAACGCCAGGGGCCTCTGGAGCGCTGCTGCTGGCTAGCCAATTACTGGTCGAAGAAGGCGACCGTGTTTTGATGGCCGATCCCAACTATCCGTGTAATCGTCACTTTATGGCCCTAGCTGGCGCAGACATTGATGCCATTCCCGTAGGGCGCCAAAGCGGTTGGCAGTTAACGGCGCCGTTAATTGAACAGCACTGGCAAGCTAAAACGAGTTTAGCCATGCTGGCTTCCCCGTCTAACCCTACGGGACATACGTTAGGCGCTGAGGCGCTAAACGCGGTCATCAACACGGTAGCTGCGAAAGGCGGTGACGTGATTGTCGATGAGATTTACCAAGGCTTGAATTATGACGATGCACCACTATCGGCGACATCGCTTTCCGATCAAGCCTTCGTGGTGAACAGTTTCTCTAAATATTTCGGCATGACAGGCTGGCGCTTGGGCTGGTTGGTGGCGCCTGAACATGCCGTCGAGCCGCTTACTAGGCTGGCGCAAAACGTCTTCCTTGCCGCGCCTACGCCTTCCCAGCATGCGGCGTTGGCCGCTTTCACTCCAGAGTGTCGAGATATTTTGGAAGCGCGTAGATCGACGCTCAAGCAGCGACGCCAAGTGTTGTTGGATGGGCTAGCGCAGTTGGGGCTTGCCCCGGACCTGCCACCTCAAGGGGCTTTTTATCTGTGGTTGGATATTTCCCATTACAGCCGAGATAGCCAGGCATTCTGTGAGCGGTTGCTGGTCGAGGAGAACGTGGCAATTACTCCGGGCATTGATTTTGCGCTGGAGGGCGGCGAACACCATGTGCGCATTGCCTTTACTAACAGCGTTGAACGGTTGCAGGAGGCCGTAGAGCGCATTGGCCGTTTCGTGAGTCGACTATGACGACCTATCCTGAGTTGGTATCTGGGGTGTTGCTGCGTCGTTATAAACGCTTTTTAGCCGATGTAAGGCTGGAGGGTGGCGAGGAAGTCGTCGCCCATTGCCCCAACACGGGCTCAATGAAGGCGGTGAATGTGCCCGGTTGTCGAGTGTGGCTGTCACGGAGTGATAATCCCAAGCGCAAGCTGGCCTGGACCTGGGAATGGATTGAGTTGCCACAGTCAGAGGGTGCCTTGGCGCTGGCTTCTGTCCACACTGGCCGCGCCAACCGCATCGTGGAGGAGGCCATTTTAGCCGGTGATATTGCGCCATTGGCAGGCTATCAAACGCTCAAGCGGGAAGTGAAGATCAGTGACGCAAGGCTCGATTTCCGGCTGAGTGATCCTGATAAGGGCGAGGTTTTTATTGAAGTTAAGCAGGTCACCCTTAAAGAAGCCGATGGACATGGTTATTTTCCTGATTCGGTCAGCGTGAGGGGCACCAAGCATTTGCATACATTAACCGCGCTGGCCGAGCTGGGCGAAAGGGCCGTGCTGCTGTTTTGTGTCGCCCATGAAGGTAT